>DATHXE010000867.1:0-6542 GCA_035459845.1 Tepidisphaeraceae bacterium
ACGTCCTCTTCCTCAACGACGGCAAGGGCCACTTCCGCGAGGCCCCCGGCGCGCGCAAGGCCTTCGACTGGCCCGACTCCAAGGAAGACGACATGGTCTGCGGCATCGCCTTCGCCGACGTCAACGGCGACGGCCTGGTCGACGCCCTCATCGGCCCGCACTTCCAAACCCAATGGGTCAAGCCCGTCCCCGTCCGCCTTTATCTCAACCGCGGCATCGACAAGGACGGCGTGCCGACGTTCGAGGACGTGACCGCCGCCGCCGGCCTGGTGCCGCTGCCGCTTAAGGCCCCCCACGTCGAGATCCAGGACTTCGACAACGACGGCCGACCCGACCTCTACGCATCGATGATCAAGTTCGACTCGGCCGGCAAGCCCCACCCGCTCATCTACAAGAACCAGGGCACGAATGACGGCATGCCCCGCTTCGCCGAGGACGTCCTGGCCGTCAACGACTTCCCCACCGACGCCGACAAGGCCATCCGAAGTTCCGGCAAGGCTTTCGAGAAAATCCAGACCGAGAAGAAGATCACGTACATGGCCCCCGGCCCGTCCGGCGACTTCGACAACGACGGCCGACTCGACCTGTTCCTCGCCAACTGGTGGATGGAATCCCGCTCGCTGCTCCTGAAGAACGAAACGCCGTCAGGCAACTACCTTGACGTGACCGTCACCGGCGGAAATGGCGTAAATCGCATGGGCGTGGGTTCGCGCGTCCGCGCCTACACCGCGGGCAAACTCGGCAACGCATCAGCACTCGTCGGCGACAAGGAGATCGCCACGGGATACGGCTACGCGTCCGCGCAGCCGGCGATCGCCCACCTCGGCCTCGGCAAGCTCGACGCCGTCGACCTGGAAGTCACTCTCCCGCACGGCAAGGGCAAGATCGTCATGACAAACGTGAAGGCGAACCAGCGCGTGGTGGCGAAGCAATGAGTTCACTCGCGTAGTTCGCGGGTCCGTCATCCTGAGGTACTCCGAAGGATCTGGCCTCGAACGTCAGGGCCCGCCGTTTGGCGCACCAACGTCCGACCTGTCATCCCGAGTGACGATGGATCTGGCCCCGAAGAGCGAGGGCCCCCCGACCTCGGCGCGTGGCCTCGCACGCGAATCACCCACGTCGAACGGGCCCCGACACGCCGGATAGATCCTTCGGAGTACCTCAGGATGACGGGATTGCACCGGTCACGACAAATGCGCCTCATCCTCCTCGCCATCCTCCTCACCCCCCTCCTCGCCGGCGCCGAGACCCTCACCCTCGACGCGCGCGCCCTCCTCGACCGCTCTGCCTCCCATAACGTCCAACTCGTCGACAACGCGGTCCAACTGATCCGCCACGACCTGATCGAAGACGACGGCCCCGCCGCCGGGTTCTCGTACAAGCCCAACGAAGACAAGCTCGGCCCCGCCGTCCTGTTCAAGAAGGACCTGCTGATCGATGACCCGCGCGCCGCCGGCGCGACGCTCCTCATCGCATGCACCGGCGACGTGCGGCCCGCCGTCAACGGCACGCCGATCACCGCCGCCCCTGCCAAGCTCGGCCAACACTGGCTCGCCTTCCCCGTCGACCCCGCCCTGCTCAAGCCCGGCAAGAACGAGATCGTCCTGTCCGGCGCCGGCAAAGTCTGGATCGCCCGCGACGACGAGTACGCCGCCGGCTCCACCGACCGCACCAAACACCCCAACCGCAGCGCCCGCAGCACGGACGCCGGCAAAACGTGGGACTACGACCGCCTGGGCCCCAAGGGCGACATCGACGGCGAGTACAACGTCCGCCTCGCCCTCGACCGCCACCAGCGCACCGGCTCGATCATCCTGCCCGTGCTCGACGTCGCCAATCTCGCCGGCCGCCCGATCCCGTCGCGTGACCGTGCCCTCCTTCCCGTCCGCATTACCCTCAGCGCCGACCGCGCCGAACTCGGGACGACGATTTCCGTCAAGGCGCGCACGGGCCCGGGCCCCGCCCCCGACGAGCAGTGGACTCCGTGGAAGCCCGTCGATGCCCAGCCCTTGATCCCGGGTGCGCCGCAGGCACCCGGGGCGTCGCCGTCAGGCTCCGCACCCGGCGTGGAGGGTGACGCGCGTTCCGTCACCCACGCCATCACTCCCGCCGCGCGCTACGTCGAGCTCTCCATCGACCTTTCCACGACTGACCCCCTCCGCTCTCCCAATCTCCGCGCGATCTCGATCGTCTCCGCCGATTTGTCCACCCGGGCGCAACGCCTCCGCCTCCTCGGCCAACATAACCCACCCCTCGCCCGCTCCGCGATCCCCTTCGCCTACGAACCGTTCGATCACCCGACGCTCGCCAAACTCCGCAAGGACCACAACCTCGACCTATTCGCCCGGTCCGCCGCCAGCGAGTTCGAGCTGATCACCCGCCTCGCCAAGTGGTCCGCCAACCTCTGGGCCAAGGGGCACCTCGGCCAGATCTACCCCAGGTGGGACGCCCTCGACATCCTCCGCCCTCATGCCGACGGCAAGCCCGTCGGCGGGTTCTGCCTCCAATACAATATCACCCTCCTCCAGGCCTGCGAGTCCTTCGGCATCCCCGGGCGGATGGTCTCCCTCGGCCCCACCGCCGACGACAAGCCCCGCCGCTCCGGCCACGAGGTCATCGAGCTCTGGTCCAACGACTTCGCCAAGTGGGTCTACGTCGACGGCCAGCTCGCCTGGTACGCCGCCGACGCCGCGACGGGCGTCCCGCTCTCGCTTCTCGAGCTGCGCGACCGTCAGCTCGCCGCCCTCGCCGGCAAACCGTACGCCCCGATCCGCCCCGTCCCCCTCGACGACAAACCGCGCGACGACTGGCACAAGCTCGACACAGGCGTCCCGTTCGTCGAGCTCCGCCTGATCCCGCGCTCCAACTTCCTCGCGCAACCCTCGCCCCTCCCGCTCAACCAGGGCATGCGCGGCTGGTTCTGGACCGGTCACCATCTTTGGTCCGACGCGCAACACGCGCCGAACCCCATCTACGGCCATCGCGTCACCACCCGCGCGAATTGGGAGCCCACGCTCAACCAGGCCTACATCACGCTCGAGCCTACCGACAACCCGAACCAATTCCGCGTGCATCTGACGAGCGAAACCCCCGGATTCAAGACCTACGTCGCGTCGTTCGACGATAAGCCCGCGACCGCCGTCGTCACCGGCTTCACCTGGACTCTCAGCCCCGGCAAGAACACGCTCGTCGTCCGCCCCCGAAACTCCGCAGACCGCGACGGGGTCGCGACTTGGATTTCGATCGAGCGCCAATGACGGAACACGGGTATCACGTTTAGCCGCGGGCCCGCAAGGGCAAGCGCAGCGCCGCCCGAAGGGGAGCGCGTTGTGCGTGAACGAGCGCCGACCACGGGTATCGCCCTACGGGCGGTACCCATGCCACGAGAAGCACGAGAAAAAACCATGACCCACCGCACCCGAGCCACTCTCCTCGCCGCGATCACCGCCCTCGCGTTCGCCTTCCCCGCGTACGCCGCCGACGAGAAACCCGCCCCCAGGAAGCCCGCCGTCAAAGAAGCAAAACCCGCCAAGCCTCGCCCCAAAACCGAGGCCGACGTGCCCTACCCGCCCACGCTACCCGACGGCAAGACCGTCATCACCGACACCTCCCCCGACTTCCTCAAGGCCCCCGAGACGCTCAAGCCCGGCGTCGCGATCGCCAAGACCGCCCCGACCGTCGACTTCATGTTCTTCCCCGGCCAGGACCACCCCGGCAAGCCCTGGTCCAACTGGGGCGACGGCGTCGCCGCCAACGGCAAGTACTACACCGCCGTCGGCGACCACCTGGCGCCCGCCGGCACCGCCCACGTCTACGAGTTCGACCCCGCCGCCAAGACCCTCCGCACGCTCGTCGACCTCAAGAAATTCCTCAACCAGCCCGAAGGCGACTACTCGCCGTCCAAGATCCACAGCCGCGTCGACCTCGGCTCCGACGGCTGGCTCTACTACTCCACCCACCGCGGCTCGCCGAAGGTGACGACCGACGCCTACCACTACACCGGCGACTGGATCCTCCGCACCGACCCCAAGACCGCCAAGACCGAGATCGTCGTCCAGGGCGCCGTCCCGAAGCACTGCATTCCCAACTCCGTGCTCGACCCGGACCGCCTGATTTACTACGGCGGCACCGCCCAGGGCTCGGCCGCCTCCGAAGACGACGGCGTCCAGTTCTTCGCCTACGACTGCAAGAACAAAAAGCTCCTCTACGCCGGCCCCAACGGCCCGTCGCGGTACATCATTTTCGCCAAGTCCACCGGCCGCGCGTACTACGTCCCCGGCAACGCCGTCGGCACGCTCCTGCGGTTCGACCCGGCCGTCGGTAAGCCCGTCCCCGTCGAGGGCACGAACATCGGCGTCCGCGCCGCCACCACCGAGACGCCCCAGGGCATCGTCTACACCTGCTCGCAAGGCAAGGCCGAGGGTGACGGCGCCTCCACCCTGTTCGCGTTCGACACCAAGACCGAAAAGACGACCGCCATCGGCCCGGCCGCGGTCGGCGTCAACGCTTACGTCGGAACCCTCGACGCCGACCCGACCGGCCGCTACCTCTACTACATCCCCGGCGCCCACGGCGGCTCGGACAAGGACAACACCGCCGTCGTGCAGTACGACACCAAGACCAACACGAAGAAGGTGATCGCCTTCCTCCACCCCTACTACCAGGAGAAGTACGGCTTCACTCTCAAGGGCACGTACTCCGCCGCCGTCGACCCCGCCGGCGATAAGCTCTACGTGACGTGGAACATCTCGCGCGGGACCAGGGCCTGGGACTGCACGGGAGTGACGACGATTCACATCCCGGAAAGTGAGCGCCCGAATTGAATGCGGAGCGGGACAAGGGTGATCGCACGTGTCACGTACCCGGTCACTAAAGTGACACAGGCCTCATGGCGCAAATCCGCGCCTGAGGCCTGTGTCACGTTAGTGACCGGGGGGTGAGCCCTTTCCGAACGAGGGTGATGTGTTTCGGGTATATTCTCCGAGCCACATCGGTTCTCGTATCTCATGTGACGCAGTCGGTCACCGACGGCATGCTGATCGCGCTCGGGCTTTTGCCCCGCGCGGCGCGGACGCCGATCGGTCCCCCGACGGTCCCGCCGGTGTTGGAGGTCGGCGTCGTCAGCGGCCGGGTCGTCAACGTCCGTTTGCACTCGTCGGACTCGACGCGGCGCGGCAAAGAGGTCGGCGCGTCGGGCTGCAACCTGTACTCGTACGTGGGCCCGATCGTCCCGACCGACCCGCGCGACTGGCGGTACGAAGGCACGTCCACGCGGGTCCTGGCACAAATTTTATTTCCCGCCGACGTGCCGACCGGGTCGACGATCTGGCTCAGCGCCCGCTGGGTCAGCGCCCGCGGCGCCATGGGGCCGGCGAGCGAGCCGGTGCGCCTCACGCTCCAGGGCGGGTCGGCCCTGCCGGTCGCGGCCTGACGCGAGGGATGAAGGCCGAAGGATGAAGGATGAAGGCCGGACGCGTGGTCGTGTCCGGCCTTCGTCTCTTCAGCCCTCCGTCGCTCCCCCTTCGTCGCTGCGTCGCTGCGTCGCTCGGTCGCTTCTGCGTCTGCTCATCCTTCATCCTTCCTCCTTCATCCTTCTCCCCCATGATCATCATCCCCGAAATTCCGCGGAAGCGTCGCCGGCCGGCGGTCGGACTGGCCGCGCCGACCCCGCCGCCGCCCCCCGAGCCGCCGGTGCTGCTGACCGCGCGGTTCGATCCGATGCTGTTGCGGTTGACGCTGTGGTTCGACCGCAACGTGAACTCGGCCGAGGCGGACGTCGCGGCGTTCGTCGTGCACGACGGGCGCGACACGCATCAATCGTACGTGGGCAGTGGGCCGGTCGGGCTGATCTCGGGGTCGGCGATCGAGATTCTTTTGGCGAGCACCGGCGCGTACGAGGGGCTCGGGGTGTCGCTCGTCGTGAGTGAAGAGAACGGCGTCGTGTCGCAGGCGGACGGTGCGCCGTGGGGCGGCGTCGCGGGGGATGCGCTGCCGTACCCGTACTACCCGCCGGCGAACGTGACCGCCGCGGCGGGCGAGGGGAACGTGGCGACGTTGTGGTTCGACGCGCCGATCTGGCTGAACGGGACGGGCGGCGGCGGGCCGTCGCCGGACGACGCGATCAAGTTCGATGGGAACGTGCCGTTCTCGGTGATGCAGATCAGTGAGTACGCGCTGCAATTCATGGTGGGCGGGGCGCTGGGGCCGGGGTCTTCTTGGGTGGTGGAGCGGCAGCCGAACTGGATCGGGGCGGACGTCGCCGCCCCGCAGGCGGGGGTGTTCCCGTGATCGGCGAGCCCGCTTTAGCGGGCGGGTGGCGCAGCCAGTCCGGGTGACCGTCACGGCACGAGGGTCGACGAGTGGACCGGAAGCGTTTCACGAATGAACACGAATGGGCACGAATGGGGAGGGGAATCATTCGTGACGATTCGTGGTCATTCGTGAAAACAACGTCTGCCGCCGCTCGGTTGGCCTCCGGCGGCCCTCCCCAAGGGGGGGGTCATGGGCAGGATGCAGCAGGATGCCCATGCCACGGCGCGCGG
>DATHXE010000868.1:0-4722 GCA_035459845.1 Tepidisphaeraceae bacterium
CCGGTACGCCGCGTTGTTCGTCACCGGCGTCCGCGGCTTGGCCGCCGCCGGCCGCGGGTCGGGCGCCGCCACCTCGCGCCACGTCAGGTCCGCGCCGCGGTGCCGCACGAGCAACTGCCCGTCCGCCTTCTCCGTGACCTCGACGCGCCGCCCGGGCCGCGGCAGGTCCAGCGCCGCGTGCCGCGCGTCGACCTGCAAGATGCGCCCGCGCCACCGCACGCACCAGTCCCGGCCGACCGCCCGCGCCTCCCGCGCGCACAGCACCTCGTCGAGCCGCACGCCCGCCGGCACGCGGCGGTGCGCGTCGCCCGTCCGCGCCGCGGGCACGGCGAACCGGTCGTTGAACGCGTCGAGCCACCGGCCGTCGAGCACCGCGTTCGCCGCCGCGACCGTCGACGCCCCGCGGAGCCCGAGCGCCTTCGCCAGCCGGTCCTGCAAGGTGCCGTTCATCCGCTCGACCCGCCCCTTGGCCTGCGGGCCGTTCGCCAGGATCAGCTCGACCCCGAGCTCGCCCATCGCCCGCCCGAACTGGGTCGGCGGCGTCCCCACGTCCGCCCGGTAAATCCCGGCCTTGTCGACGTACACCGCCCGCGGCAGCCCGCGCGCCGCCGCGTACCGCCCGAACGCGTCGAACGCCGCGGCCTGCGTCTCCCGGTCGTAGAACCGCGCCAGCACGCGCCCGGTCGCGTCGTCGACCAGGACCATGAGGCAGCACCACGGCCCGCGCCCGCCCAGCCAGTCGTGCCAGCTCCCGTCCATCTGCACGAGCTCCCCGGCCCGCTCCCGCCGCGGGCGGCGCAGGCGGTGCGTCCCGCGCTTGCGGCGCGGCTCGAACAGCCCGGCGGCGCGCAGCCACCGCCCGAGCGCGTCGTGACTCACGTCGTACCCGTCGGCCGCCAGGTACTCGCACGCGAGCGTCGGCCCGAACCCGGCGTACGCCGCGCGGTACCGCGCCAGCGCCGCCGCCGCGCGCGCCGCCCCGTCGGTCGTGCGGTTCGACGCCCGCCCGCGGAGCCGGTGGACCAGCCCGGCGTCCCCGGCGGCCGCGTACCGGGCCTTGAGCCGCCACGCCTGCCGCTCGCTCACGCCCAGCGCCGCCGCGGCCGCCGCGACGGTCAACTGCCCGTCGCGCACCCGGCTCATGACCTCGACCCGCCGCCGCTCCGCCGCGCTCATCGCCAGCCGTTCGCCCATCCGCCCGGTCTACCCGGGCGGCGCCGCGACCCTGACATTTCTAAAGCGTCGGCACCCTGACATTTCTAAAGCGATACAACATCGAAACAAATCGCCGGGTGGCACGCGCCGCGGTTCGGGCATAGACTGCCCGGGCGATGCCCGACCCCCTCAAACACCGCCTCGACCTCTGGCTCCGCAGCGAGCGCGCCATGGGCTTGCCGGCGGTGCCGCTGGTCGACATGGGGTACGTCGACGAGTCCGCCGACCCGTCACCACCGAAGCAGACTCCCGCCGCGCCGCCGTCGCGCGCCGCTCAATTTTTCGCCGGTGGACCGGCCACGAAGCAGCCGACCGCCGCGCCGCCGGGTCCGCCCGCCGTGACGGGCGCGCGGCCGAACCTTTACGGAAACGCCGAGCCCCCGATGGCCAAGCCGTCCGCCAACCCGCTGCCGCTGCTCGACCAGCCGTTCACCGCGCCCGTCCTGTCGCGCGACGAGAAGATCCGCGCGCTGCGCGAGCTCGATGACGCTCAGGTAAAAGGGTGCACCAAGTGTCGGCTGCACCAGACGCGCACGAACACCGTGTTCGGCGAGGGCGACCCGGACGCGCGCATCTTCTTCATCGGCGAGGGCCCGGGCGAGAACGAGGACTTGTCGGGGCGGCCGTTCGTCGGCCGGGCGGGGCAACTGCTCGACAAGATGATCGCCGGCATGGGGTTCCGCCGCGACCAGGTGTTCATCGCCAACATCGTCAAGTGCCGCCCGCCGCAGAACCGCGCGCCCGCGGCCGATGAGACGGACACGTGTACGCCGTATCTCGTGCGGCAGCTCGAGGTCGTGCGGCCCGAGGCGATCATCACGCTGGGGCTCCCGTCGTCTCAATACATGCTGCAGTCGAAGCTGTCCATGTCGCGCCTGCGCGGTAACTGGCACCAGTGGCGCGGGATCCGGTTGATGCCGACGTTTCACCCGGCGTACCTGCTGCGCGCGTACACCGAAGACAACCGCGCGAAGGTGTGGGACGATCTGAAAAAAGTTTTGGAGGCGCTGGGGCTGCCCGTCCCCAAGCGATCGGGCAAACAGGAGTAGAACGACACCGCCCGTGGGAGCGCGCCGCGCGCGGCCCGCGGGCCGGGTAAAAATTCGGCGCGCGACCGGCTTCAACCGCCGCCCCGGATGTGTAAGATGTCGCCCCGCACCGAACCACTGCCGCGGAGACCGGGAGAACACGATGTTTCGAACAAGAAATCGCGGTGGGTGGGCGGTGAATTTGCTGTTGTGAAAAGAGAAAGTTGTTGGTCGCGGCGTGCCGAATGACTACGGTGCCCGCCGCTCACGTCGGGATCGGTTTCGGCCTCACCACGGGCCGGGCCGCGAGAGGAAACGGATCGACAAACGAGCGGGATCGCCCGCCCGTCGCAGTGGGTTGTCATTCGCTCGATCCGGGGCCGTATTTTAGTATTCAGTCCGTGCCGTAACGCCGAGTTTTCGTCGGGTGTCTTCGCCGTCACCCTCGGGAAGTCACGTACGTCAGTTAGAACACAGTCCGTAGGCTCTCGCGGGCCGCCGGCGGGGTTTGCGCGTCGCGTTCGGACGCCCCTACCCCGCGTCGGCCCGCCTCACGAAGTGCGCCGCCCATGCTAACGACCCACACGCCTCTGCGCGAGGCCCCCCGCCGCGCGCAGGAAGCCGCCGCATTCGCCCCGCTCGACCACGCGTCCTGGAGCAAGATCCTCCAGATCGTGAGGGTCCAGCACCCGAGCCTCAACCGCTCCTGGTTCGACCAACTGGTGCCCCGCCAGCTCACCAACGGGGTGATCCAGGTCCTGGTCCTCACGCCCGCCCAGCTCAATTTCTGCCAGAGTCAGTGCCAGCAGCCGTTCACGTCGGCGGCGCAGATCGCGCTGAGCCGGCTCGTCGCCGTCAGCTTCCACTGTGAGAACCTGCCGACCGGCGGCGTGTTCAACGAGGGCGACCAGCCGCTGCTGCTGTCGCCCGACTACACGTTCGACAACTTCGTCGTCGGCCCATGCAATCGCCTCCCGCACGCCGCGTCCGTCGCCGTCGCCGACGCGCCCGGGAAGGCCTACAACCCGCTCTTCGTCCACGGCGGGGTCGGCCTGGGCAAGACGCACTTGCTCCAAGCCATCTGTCAGCAGGTCCTCGCCCGCGCCCCCGAGTCGCGCATCCTCTACCTCTCGTGCGACTCGTTCATCAACCAGTTCATCGCCGCCGTCCAGCACGGCGACATGAGCACGTTCCGGTACCGCTACCGGCACGTCGACGTGCTCGTCATCGACGACATCCACTTCCTGCGCGGGCACGAGCGCACGCAGGAGGAGTTCTTCCACACGTTCAACACGCTTTACCAGGGGAACAAGCAGATCATCCTCAGCGCCGACGCCCCGCCGAGCGAGATCCCCGAGCTCGAGGAGCGATTGGTCTCGCGGTTTAACTGGGGCCTGGTCGCCCGCATCGAGAAGCCGTGCTTCGAGACGCGGATGGCGATCCTCAAGAAGAAGGCGCTGCTCCGGGGCATGGAGATTCCGGACGACGTGATCTGCTACGTCGCCACGAAGGTCGAGAACAACACGCGCGAGCTCGAGGGGGCGATCACCAAGGTGCAAGGGATGGCGATGCTCCAGCACGGGAGGATCGACATGGAACTGGCCAAGGCCGCCCTGGGCGAGACCGGCACGCCCGAGCAGAAGCGGATCACGATCCAGCAGATCATCGACGCGGTCACCGCCTACTACAACGTCAAGACGAGCGACCTGCAGTCCAAGAAGCGGCACAAGTCGATCGCCTTCCCCCGGCAGGTCTGCATGTTTTTCGCCCGCAAGTTTACCCGGTACTCGCTCGAGGAGATCGGCGGGTACTTCGGCGGGCGCGACCACACGACGGTCCTCCATGCCGTCCGCACGATCACGCGCGACGTCGCGGCGGAGAAGGACATCGCCGAGCAGGTCCAGCACATCGAGAACCAGCTCACGTAGCGCCCGTCGGGGAACCCCGCAAGCTGCGTCACGGGTCACGCCGATAATGCCGGCATGACCCGACCCGCCTTCCGCCTGGTTGCGCTGCTCTGTTGCCTCGCGCTCCTCCCGAGTTGCGCGGGCCCGTCCCGCCTCCCTTCGACGTTTGCCGCCGCCAGTCGCACCGTCGTCCCGGATCGCGCACCGGTCGTGATCGTCGGCGCCGGCCTGACCGGTCTCACCACCGCGTACAAGCTCAAGGCCGCCGGCGTCCCGTTCATCCTCCTCGAATCGTCCAACCGCGTCGGCGGGCGCGTGCAGACCGTCTACTTCAAGAACGGCACGTACGCCGAGGCTCACATGGAGGAGTACTTCGAGCGCAGCCCGGCCGTCGCGCTACTCCGCGAGCTCAAGCTCGAACTCGCCGACGACGTCGCTCATTCCAGCGTCCGCATCGAGGGGAAGATTTACCCCTACCAGGGCGACGGCGACCGGGAGACGTATCTCAACGGCCTGTTCACGCCCGAGGAGAAGGCCGCCCTGATGAAGTGGAACGCGGCGACGTGGAAGCT
>DATHXE010000869.1:0-1700 GCA_035459845.1 Tepidisphaeraceae bacterium
GCGCGACCGGTTCCTGGCGATGCTCGGGCACGAGCTGCGCAACCCGCTGGCGGCGGTGGTCAACGCGATCACGATATTGCGCAAGTTCGGGCCGAGCGACCCGCATTTGGCCGACGAGCAGTGCGACGTGATCGGCCGGCAGTCGACGCACATGGCCCGGCTGGTGGACGATCTGCTGGACGTGGCGCGGATCACGTCGGGGAAGGTCGTGCTGAACCGGGAGCCGATCGACTTGCGCGTGGCGGCGAGCCGGGCGCTGCAGGCGCTGCGGCTGTCGGCGGCGATGCAGCGGCGGCACGACATCGCGCTGGAGTCGCCGCCGGTGCCGGTGGTGGTGCAGGCGGACGCGGTGCGGCTGGAGCAGGTGTTGCTCAATTTGCTGACCAACGCGGTGAAGTACACGCCCGACGGGGGCCGGGTGACGCTGGCGATCGGCGTGGAGCACGGGTCGAACGGGGACGGCGCGATGGCGGTCGTGCGCGTGATCGACTCGGGCGAGGGCATCCCGGCCGAGATGCTCGGGAGCATCTTCGAGCCGTTCACGCAACTGGCGCAATCGCTGGCGCGGTCGCGCGGGGGGCTGGGGATGGGGCTGACGGTCGTGAAGAACCTGGTGGAGATGCACGGCGGGGCGGTGTCGGCGCACAGCGCGGGGCCGGGCAAGGGGTCGGAGTTCCGGATCACGCTGCCGCTGGCGGCGTCGCAGGCGGCCGTGGCTCGACCGGCGCCGGCGCGGCCGGCGCAGACGAACCCGTGCGAGATCCTCTTGGTCGAGGACAATCCGGACAGCCGAAAGACGCTGGCCCGGCTGCTACGGCTGTTCGGGCACAAGGTGGACACGGCGGACGACGGGCCCGCGGGTCTCGAGAAGGCGCTGGCGATCAAGCCCGAGGTGGCGCTGCTCGACATCGGCCTGCCGGGGATGGACGGGTTCGAGGTGGGGCGGCGAATCCGGGCGGCACTGGGCGACGGCATCCTGCTGATCGCGCTCACCGGGTACGGGCAGCCGGAGGACCGGGAGCGCGTGCGCGAGGCGGGGTTCGATTTGCACCTGGTTAAGCCGGTGCAGCCGGATCAGTTGAACGCGATCTTGTCGGCGCGGTTGTGTGGGAAGCGGGGGATGCGGGGGGCGTAGCGCGCCGCGAAAGCGGGGAGCCCAATCTACTTGACGGTCAGCCGCTTGCGGAGGTCGGCTTTGGCGGTCTTGAGCTGGGCGTGTTCGGGGGCGTCTTTGTAGTACGGGTCGAGGGGGTAGCAGCCGGAGATGATGCCGTTGCGCGGGGCCGTTGTGCAGTCGCTGAACGTTCGGCAGATCTTCTTCGTGTTGGTCGGCGCGCCGGTGAGGGTGTCGGCGAGCATGTCCCAGTAGGAGAGCACGAGCCGGCCGATGCCGACGGAGTCGACCCAGCCCTGGCGGACGACGGCCTGGGCGACGTGGGGAAGGTACTCCTGGAGGTAGGAGTAGGCGCTGCCGACGATCACGGCGTCTGGGCAGGCGGCCTTGAGGTCGCGGCAGAGGTGGATCTGACGGACGACGCCCACGAGCGGGTCTTCGGGGGGCTGGTAGCCGTCGGACGGCGGGAAGATCGCTGGGCGCTGGAAGTGGGGGTTGTAGTAGGGCGAGCAGCAGGAGACGTTGATCATCGAGCAGCCGAGGCCGCCGAGCATGTGGCTGAAGGCGATGGGCTCGGTGAGGTCCT
>DATHXE010000870.1:0-3737 GCA_035459845.1 Tepidisphaeraceae bacterium
CTCGGGCGGCAGCTTGGGCGCGTCGTCGACCGGCAACGGCGGCGCGATCACGCAGACGGCGGGGCAGAGCACGCTGGGCGCGCTCACGAACGACGCCGGCGGCACCGTGACGCTCGGCGGCGGGACGCTCGGGGCGACGTCGACCATCACCAGCGGGGCGATCTCGCAGACCGCCGGTCAGAGCACGCTGGGGGCGCTCACGGTGACCGCCACCGGAACGGTCGGTGTTTCGGGCGGCACGCTGACGGCGACGTCGACCGCCAACGCCGGGGCGATCACGCAGTCGGGCGGTCAGAGCACGCTCGGGGCGGTCACGGGTGCGGGAACGCTGACGGTAACCGGCGGCCAGGTCTCGACGGGCGCGATCCGGCAGGGGGGTGTGAATGTCAGCGGCGCGGGCAACGTGACGATCGCCAACAACGCGGGCACGAGCGTCGTCGGCGCTCTGACGATCGCGACGGGTTTGGGGTCGACGGCCTACGTCGAGATCGGAAACAATTCGCTGGTGGTCGATTACGCGGAGGCGGGCCCGTCGCCGGCCGCGGACGTGCGGGTGATGCTCGCCGCCGGGTACGCGGACGGGTGGGCGGGCGGCGGCCTGCGCACGGCGCTGGGAACCGGCGGCTCGCCTGTGAAGATCGGCTACTCCGATGCGGCGACGGAGCTCGGGCTCGCGCCGGGCGAGACGGCGGTGTGGCGCGGGGTGACGGTCGACGCGTCGAGCCTGCTGATCCGCCCGACGATCGGGGGCGACGCCGACCTGAACGGCGCGGTCGACCTGAACGATCTGGTGCGGTTGTCGAACAACTACGGCGACGTGTCCGGGACGGCCGGCTGGGCCATGGGCGACTTCGACTACAACGGCGAGGTCGGGCTCAACGACCTGGTCATCCTGTCGAACAACTACGGATCGGTCCTGCCGGGGCTGGACGTCGGGCTGCTGCTGGGCGCGGATTTCGCGGCGGACCTGGCGTACGCACAGGAGATCGCGGCGACCGGCGGGGTGGTCCCGGAGCCGGGGGCACTGGGGCTGGTGGGGGTCGTGGCGCTGTGCGGGCTGAAGCGCCGTCGTCGCCGGTGATTTGGGGCGCCACGGCCGCGCGCCCGATCGATCTCGAATACGAACAACCGTCGTCGCGTGGCCGGGGCACCCGGCATGGCGTGCGCGTTCAACGGTGCGATTCGCTCCCGGGTACTTCTCCCAACAGGAGAACCCATTCCCATGACCCCGCGCACGCTGCTCGCCCTGACGCTCGCCGTCGCTACCGTTCCCGCCTTCGCCGCCGACCCGGCGCCCGCCAAGCCGGCGGCCGGCGCGACGGCGCCCAAGCCCAAGCCGCCCGAGAAGCCCAAGCCGCCCGCTTACACGACGGTGGAGCAGGCCGGGCCGGATTACGCGCTGCAGGGCGAGTACGGCGCGGCCGAGGCGGACAAGGCGGCGTTTGGCGTGCAGGTCATCTCGCTGGGCGACGGGAAGTTCAAGGCGGTCGTCTTCCCGGGCGGGTTGCCGGGCGCGGGGTGGTCGGGCGACAAGGCTGGGCGCGTAATGCTCGAGGGCAAGCGGGACGGGGCGACGGGGCCGCTCGCGCTCTCGGGCAAGGGGTTCGCCGCGACGACGACGGACGGCAAGTCGCTGGCGGTCAAGACGGACCAGGGCCAGTCGGTCGAACTCGCAAAGGTCGAGCGGAAGAGCCCGACGATCGGGGCCAAGCCGCCGGAGGGCGCGGTCGTGCTGTTCGACGGGACGTCGCTCGACAAGTGGCAGGGCGGGAAGATCGTCGACGGCAATCTGGCCGTGCAGGGCGGGGGCGAGCCCAAGACCAAGGACAAGTTCGGCGACTTCACGATGCACGTGGAGTTCATGAGCCCGTTCATGCCGACGGCCGGCGGGCAGGGGCGCGGGAACTCGGGCGTGTACATCCAGAACCGGTACGAGGTGCAGGTGCTCGACTCGTTCGCGCTCGAGGGCGTGGATAACGAGTGTGGCGGGCTCTACAAGAACGCGGCGCCGAAGGTGAACATGTGCCTGCCGCCGTTGCAGTGGCAGACGTACGACATCGATTTCACCGCCGCCAAGTGGAATGGCGACCAGAAGACGGCCAACGCGAAGATAACGGTCCGCCACAACGGGGTGGTGATCCACCAGGATCAGGAGATCAAGAACTCGACGGGCGGGGGCGAGAAGGAAGCGCCGACGCCGGGCTTTATCAAGTTCCAGGACCACGGGAATCCGGTGTTCTATCGGAACGTGTGGATCGTCTCGCGCAATCACTAGCACGCGAAAAGGCTCATCGACGCGCACCCTAAAGCCCACGGAAGACATTCCGTGGGCTTTCTATTTGCCGGCGCCGGATCAGTGAATCTTTCTCATTGCGGGCATTCCGGGCCGCCGGAGAATGGGTCTGCCGCGCTCCGCGATTGGCCCGCCGACGTGTCAATTCAGTAGTTCCGCTCAGGATCTGCCGCGTGTCGGATTCGTGGCGCTGGATTTGCTTGACTGCCAAGAGAACTCGGCACCGACCGATCCTGTATTAGTGAGTGGGAGATGACGCCGCCGGCCGCCGCATGTCGCGGGTCGGGCGCGGTGGACGACTGCCATGAACAAACTGCACGTCAAATACCTGATCGTGGGCGGCGGCGCCGCGGGGGCGGGGGCGGCCGACGCCATTCGCGCGCTGGACCGGCAGGGCGAGGTGCTGCTGGTGGCGCAGGAGTCGTCCCGGCCGTACCGGCGGGGGCCGCTGTCGTCCGAGGCGCTGCGGGAGCGGTTGCCGCGCGCGGCGCTGTTCACGCACGAGCCGGAGTGGTACGTCGAGAATCACGTGGAACTGCGCACGGGGCGGCGCGCGGCGCAGCTGGACGTCGCGCGGCGCGGCGTGCTGCTGGACGACGGCCAGGAAGTCACGTTCGATAAGCTCCTGCTCGCGACCGGGGCGACGCCGAAGCATCTGACGATCCCGGGCAAGGATCTGCCGGGGCTGCATTACCTGCGCACGTACGAAGACCTGGAGCGGCTTCGGAACGCGATCGACAAGGCCAAGGCCGACGGGCTCAAGCACCAGCGCGGCGGTGGCGGGCGCGGGCGGGCGGCGGTAATCGGGAGCGGGCTGCTGGCGACGGAGGTGGCGGCGTCGTTGACGGCGCTGGGGGTGGAGGTCGAGTTGCTGCTCAAGGGGGATGAGCCGTGGGCGCGGTTCGCGGGGCACGCGGCCGGGAAGTGGGTGGGGCGGTCGCTCGAGAAGCAGTCGGTGGCGGTTCGGCCGGTCGGCGCGCCGGCGCGGATCGACGGGGACGGGCGCGTGCAGCGCGTGATCCTGCCGGATGGGACGGCGGTCGCGTGCGACTTCGCGGTCGCGGCGATCGGGGCGGTGGCGAATCGCGAACTCTTACGCGGGACGCCGATAGCGGCCGAGCGGGCGATTTTGACGGACGCGCACTGCCGGACGAGCGTGGACGGGATCTACGCGGCCGGCGACTGCGCGGCAATCTTCGACCCGCTGTTCAACAAGTACCGGGCGCTGGAACACTTCGAGAGCTCGGCGGCGACCGGGGCGCTCGCGGGGCGGAACATGGCCGGGGCGGTCGAGGCGTACGACCAGGTCAACCACTACTCGACCGAGGTGTTCGGCGCGCCGGTGAGCGTGTACGGCGAGTCGCGGCACGTGCACTATCGGCTCGTGCGCGGGGCGGCGTCGGCCGACAACGGCGGCGCGAGCTTCGTCGAGATCGGCCTGACC
>DATHXE010000871.1:0-3668 GCA_035459845.1 Tepidisphaeraceae bacterium
CAAACCGGCCATGCCCCCGACTGGGCTCAAGCCCCCGAGTGCGACGGCCAAGCCGGCTGCTCCGGGCGCGGCGAAGCCGGCCGCACCGGCGCGGCCGCCGACCAGGCCGCCGGCGTCGGGGCCGGCGGGTGATCCGGGGGCCGGGACGGGTGGCGCGTGAGCGGAACGGACGACGGTCGCGACGAGGCGAGACTTATGGCCAGCAACACGGCACAACTCGGGTATCAGACGCCGGGCGCCCCGGACGCGACGACGGCGGCCGTGACGCCGCCGGATCAGCGGACGTCGCTGCGCCGCCCGGGGTTCTGGGTGGTGGCGGGCATCCTGCTGGTGGGGGCGGTCGGGCTGAACGCGGCGACGGCGGTGATGAAGCTGTACTTCAAGAAGGAGCCGCTGCCGCTGCGGTCTGCGGAGGGCCTGCTCGCGCTGCCGCGCGAGATGGGGTCGTGGGTGATGGTGCCCGAGTCGCACACGGTCGACGCGGACCTCGTACAAGCTCTGGGGACGGACCGGTACGTGTTCCGGAAATACGTCGACACGTCGGCAAAGAAGAAGAATGGGCAGCCCGTCGCGACGCGCGAGGACGTGATCGGGCTGAAGGACCTTTCGCCCAAGGACCGGGCGGCGCGCCTGAACCAGTGGTCGATCGACAACCCCGGGTCGTGGATCGAGCTGGCGGTCACGTATTACACGGGCAAGGTCGACACGGTGCCGCACGTGCCCGAGCGGTGCATGGTGGCGGCGGGTTGGCTGGACGTGTACTCGAACGTGTTCGACTGGCGGTTCGCGGGGCCCGAGGCGGCAGCCGGGACGGCGGCGTCGGCGGCGTCGTCGTCAGGGGCGGCGAGCCTTCCGGCGGGCGAGCGGGTCGTCCCGGTGCGGTTCATCGACTTCCAGTCGACGGACGGGAAGCAGCAGTTGCGGAGCCGGTTCGTGACGTACTTCTTCCACGCGAACGGTCAGTACATGCAGGACGTGAACCAGGTACGGTCGACGCTGCAGCGGCTCGACACGAAATACGGGTACTTCGCGAAGGTCGAGCTGATGGTGCCGCTGGCGACGCCGGCGAAGGAGTCGGCGGACGGTAAGGACGCCGACCGGGCGGTGGCGATGGAGACGACGCGGCGATTCCTGTCGGCGTCGGTGCTTGAAGTGGAGCGGTTGTTACCGGACTTCGAGAAGTATCGGCGGTAGCGCCGGGCGCGGGCGGGTGAGGGTCCGCGAAAACGGGCCACCGGGTCAAGTGAGCCCGGGGGCGGAACGAAGAATCGATAGGGGCCGTGGCCGGCCGGCGGGCCGGGCGCGCGGGCGAGAGTGACGCGATCGAGCGGAAAGAGCGGTCAGATATGGCAAGGCGAGTCAACAAGCGGTTCCTGATCGTGTTCGGTTCGGTCCTGTTGGTGGGGTTGGCTTGCGCGTTCGCGCTGGCGCTGCAGATCAAGGGGTCGAAGCGGAAGGAGCAGGCCAAGCAGCAGGAGGAGCAGGCGGACCGCCTGGTCGTCGAGTCGGCCAAGGAGGAGTCGTCGGTGGCGCGGCGGGAGAAGCTGACGCAGGCGGCGATCAACCTGGAGGCGGCGGCCTCGACGGACGGGAAGAACGCCGGGCTGAACATCAAGCTGGGGGACGTCTATTCGAAGATGACGGCGTTCGAGCCGGGGCTGGTGCAGAAGAGCCGGCAGCGGTGGGCGGCGGCGCTGGAGGTGGACCCGGCGAACGTGACGGCGCTGCGGCGGCTGATGGAGAGCTACTACCAGGAAGTGCAGCTGCGCCCGCAGGCGGCGGCGTTCGGGCAGGTGGAGGACCGGGCGTCGGCGGTGCACAAGATCGACGCGACGGACAAGCACGCGCACGCGCTGATGTTCATCGCCCCGATCCACCAGTGGCTTGCGAACATCGAGACGCCGGCGGTCAAGCTGGACAAGGCGATCGAGGGGCTGAACGAGCTGATCGCGGCGAACCCGACGGAGGCGGAGGCGGCGGACTGGGTGTTCTGGTCGGCGCAGGCGGTGGCGAAAAAGGGCGTGGAGGCGCGGCGCGGGAACCAGGACCAGATCGCCAACGACAGCTTCAAGGCGGCGACGCAGATGTTCGACGACGCGCTGGCGAAGCAGGAGTCGAACGCGTGGATGCACTACCGGTACTTCGAGGTGCTGGCGGTGATCCGGCGGGACGACCAGGAGCGGGACAACACGCAGCGGTACACGGAGCGGATGAAGCGGGAGGTCGAGCGGGCGCGGGAACTGGCCAAGGGGGACGACGAGAACTACGTCAAGATCATGATCGGGGCGCACGAGTGGGCGCTGTCGCTGCGCGACCTGGGGAAGGCGGAGCAGATCCTGGTCGACGCGCAGAACGCCAAGCCGAAGGACCAGCGGGTGCGGCTGGCGCTGGCGCGGCTGTGGCGGTACAACAAGGAGAAGCGGGCGACGGCGATCGACCTGCTGCGGCTGCCGATCGAGGAGTCGGGCGGGTTCGAGGGGGTGGAGGCGCTGCGGCGGCGGCAGCTGGAGGCGGACACGCTGGTCGACCTGACGACGATGCTGATCGACGACCTGGTGGCGACGGAGGCGGCGACGCCGGGGACGCCGGCCTCGCGCGAGACGAAGCTGAAGGAGATCGAGGCGTACCACGCGCGGGCGATCGACCGTGCGGGCGAGAGTTCGCAGGTGCTGAAGCTGCGCGGGAAGATCGAGCTGCTGCGGGGCGGGAACGACGCGCAGGTGAAGGCGATCAAGAGCTTCGAGCGGGCGCAGGCGCAGTACCGGTTCGAGCGGAACGGGCGGGAGGAGACGGAGTTGATGTTCCTGCTCGCCCGGGCGTACCTGCGGGCCGGGCTGACCGGGCAGGCGAAGACGCAGCTGAACAAGTTCATGGAGAAGAACAAGGACTCGCTGCCGGTGCGGATGATGCTGGCGCAGATCCTGGTGCGCGAGGGCGACCTGGTGACGGCGCGGGGGCACGTGGACTGGCTGGAGAAGCAGGCGCCGGAGGAGCCGGACGTGGTGCGGCTGGCGATCTCGGTGATGGACCCGATCCGGGACAAGGAGCGGGTCGCGCAGTACATCGGCAAGCTGCCGGAGCGGACGCGCGCCGAGCAGATGGGCAAGGCGCAGATGGCGCTGGCGCCGCCGTCGAACAACCCGGACGAGGCGGTGCGGCTGTACAAGCAGATCCTGGAGAAGGACCCGGCGGACTTCGAGCCGCTGAACGCGCTCAAGGACGTGCTGGTTGCGCAGGGGAAGAAGGCGGAGGCGGTGGCGCTGTTGAAGGCGGCCAAGGCGGTGAAGGCGGACGACAAGATCGACCTGCTGATCCAGCAGCTGGAGGGCGCGTCGGCCGAGGACGTGGCCCGGGGCGGGCGCGAGCTGATCAAGAAGATGAACGCGGACGACCCGCTGGCGATGAACCTGAAGCTGTACGAGTTCGAGATGATGGCGGCGCGGGCGGTGGCGAAGGACGAGGCGGCGGTGAAGGCCGCGCGGGCGGAGGCGTTCAAGTACCTGCAGGAAGCCGAGCGGATCAAGCCGGACGACGTGCGGGTGATGGACCAGATGTTCACGCACTGCCTGATGGGGCAGGAGTGGGAGCGGGCGGCGCAGTACGCCGAGCGGCTCGGGGCGGTGAACGCGGACCAGGTCGGGGGGCTGATCTACCGGTTCCGGCTGGCG
>DATHXE010000872.1:0-4655 GCA_035459845.1 Tepidisphaeraceae bacterium
CACGGCGAAGAGCCGCAGTCCGAGACGTTCGCCGCCAAACTGCTCGCGGCCGGCGTCGGGCGGGCGAACGTTCCGGCCATGGAATCGTCCGCGGTCATGTTCGCGCCCCCGCCGATCACCGACGTGAGCCCGAGCACGATCAAGGGGGAGATGTGACCGCCCGCGGTCACACTGCGACCGTCTTCCGCTTGTCGACGACCGTCCCGTCGGATCGAGTCTCGAACGGACACGACGAACACTGAACCTGCGCCACCGCCGGCGCCACGTGGTGCTCCGGTTTCGGCACCTCGACCCCCGGCTCCCCGCTGCGGATGCTCCCCCGGCAGCCGTCGCATACCAGCCCGTTCTCCACGCACCGCGACGCCCGCTTGTTCAGCAGTTCCAGGATCAGTTCGTCGATCCCCAGCGGCATCGTCACGTGATATCGCGTGCCCGGGTGCGCCTCGGCCGCCTCCGCCGTCAGCCGCGGAATGTCGGTCGTCCAGTGCTTGCCCGGGCCCAGGAAGAACGGGCAGACGACGACGCTGGTCGCCCCGCGCAGGGCGCACCGCGCGTACGCCGTCGCGATCGACGGCTCGCACAGTTCCATATGCGCCGGCTCGACGATCTCGAACGACTGCCGGAACCGCTCGCCGAACAGCGCCGCGACCTCCTCCAGCATCCGGTTGGATTCGGTCCGCCGCGAGCCGTGGTCGACGATGATGATGCCGGTCTTCATAGGGTTGCGGAATGGTATGCGCCGCTAGCGCGCGGGGCAAAGTGATTTAGTCAGCTGCAACGCAACGCGTTGCTGACGCCCACTTGGGAGTCAGATCGACCCGACTACCCACGCGTCAGCGAGTCGTTGACCCGCAGCTAGTAATCCCGCCGACAAAACACCCAGCACGCCAACCCCAGCACCACCGCCTCGAACCCCAGCGACGTCCCGATCACCCACCCGGTCGAGTTCCCGCGCAGCACCCGCGCCGACTCGCGGAGCACCTCCGAGTCGCGGAGCCCCACGTCCGTCCGGTCGCGCAGGCCGCCGAGCATCGACGCGCGGGCGGCGGCGGCGGCGGCGTTGCGCTCGTCGATCTTCCGCAACTGCTCCTCGTCGACGCTCGTCGTGTCGACGTTCATCCACCGCACGAGCAACCCGCCCGTCTCGGCGGGCTTGGGGAGGCCCGCGTAGATCGCCCGGAAGACGCCGACGGCCGTGTCGACGTTCTCGCGCGCCGGCTCGCTGGCGACCCGGCGGGCCTCCGAGTCGCCCCGCTGCCGCCGCACCGTCTCGAGCGACGTCTTCGCCGGTCCCTCGCCCGCCGCCACGCGCTGCTCGAGCGTCGCGATCTGCCGGTCGAGGTTGGCGTGCTTCGCCTCGTACGCCCGGCGCTCGATCTGCCCCGCAACCTCGGCGGTAGTCAGGCCCGCGACCGTGGTCCGTACCGCGAACGCGAGCATCCAGAACAAGAGGGTCAACAGCGTAGCCGCCACGGTCGACCGCGTGAGCACGCCCAGCAGCACGCACACCGCCGACAGGTAGCTGAACACGAGCACCGTGACCGGGATCGCCAGGAAGAACTTGAGATCCCACGACCCCGTGCGCACGCCCACGCAGACGAAGCACGCCGCCGAGAACACCGTCACCTGCAGCGCCGCGAACAGCAGCCCGCTGACGTACTTGGTGAGGAACAGTCGCACGCGCGAGACCGGCTTGGACAGGTACAAGTCGACCGACCCGCCCGCGATGAACTCGGGAAAGATCCCGCCCGTGGTGACCAGCGCCAGCGCGACCCCGATCCAGTTCAGCCACCACCCCACGCCGTACACGCCGAACACGTACTTGTAGAACACGTCCGGGCTGATCAGCCGGGCGTTGAAGTTGCTCCGGAACTCGAACCACAGGAGCGTGATCCCGCGGTCGCTGAGCCCGACCATCGCGAAGGCCGCCACCACGATCCCGCTGAGCACCAGCGACACCCAGAACAACTTCCGCGCGTTCATCTCGCGGTACGCGTCCAGGAAAAGCGCCAAGGTCTGTCGAACGATCACCGCCCACCCCCGTCCTGCGCCACGGCCTCGATGAACAGGTCCTCAAGCGTCGGCCGGACGAGCTGCACGCGCGCTAGCGTCATCCCCGCCGCCCGAAGCTTGTCCAGAAGCGGCTGCAGCGCCGCCGGATCGGTGAAACCCACACGAAGCGTCGCGTTCTCCACTTCCGCCCAAGTCCCGTCCGCCAGCGCGCCGCGCAGGAACGTCCGCGCCACCGCCGGCGTGCCCCACGTCGTCCGCGTCGGTGTCGGTGGCGTGATCGTCACCGGGGACACCTCCGCCCCGATCGCCGTCGCGACCCGCTCTGCCAACTGCGCATCCCCGTTCCACGCCACCTCCACCTCGTACCGCTGCTGGTGGCTCGTCAGGTCGGCGATCGTCCCCTGCATCGCCACCCGCCCGGCCAGCAGGATCGCCACGCGGTCACACACCATCTCGAGTTCCGACAACAGGTGGCTATTCACGAACACCGTCTTCCCCTGCCCGCGGAGCACGTTCAGCACGTCGCGGATGTCGCGCCGGCCGACCGGGTCGACGCCGTCGGTCGGTTCGTCGAGCAGGATCAGCGCGGGGTCATTAATCAACGCCTGCGCGAGGCCGATCCGCTGCGCCATGCCCTTGGAGTACGTCGAAATCTTCCGGTCCGCCGAGTCCGTCATGCCGACCAGGTCGATCAATTCCCCCGCGCGCTTCCGCCGGGTCGGCCGGTCCACCCCCGCCATCGCGCCGAAGAAATCGACGATCTGCCGCCCCGTCAAGTACCGCGGAAATCGGTGATTCTCCGGCAAATATCCCACCCGCGCCAGCGTCGCCTTGTGCCCGACCGGCCGCCCCAGCACCGTCCCGTGCGCCCGCGTCGCCCGGACGATCGTCATCATGATCTTCACGAGCGTGCTCTTGCCGGCCCCGTTCGGCCCGAGCAGCCCGAAGATCTCCCCCCGCCGCACGTGCATTTCGATCCCCTTGAGCGCGTCGACCTTGCCGCGATACCGCTTGGCCACGTCGCGCAAGTCGATCGCGAGATCGGGGACCGCATTCGAAGGCGCCGCGTAAGGAATCGTCGATTGCATATCGCGCCGGTCCGTCATCCCGCGCCGTCCGTCATCCTGAGCGCAGCGAAGGATCTAGCCAATCCGTCGAGGCCCGTTCGACCGCGCGAATGGTGTCCACCGTTCGAAGCAAGATCCTTCGCTGCGCTCAGGATGACGGGGCCCGCTCACAATGACGGGACCCGCTGCCGGTGACGGTAGCGGCCGCCCACCCCTTTCGCCACCCCCGCCCGCCTGTATCATCGTTCCCTTCGCGTCGTTCGCGTCTTTGCGACCCAACCTTCTTCCCCTCACGACCATGCCCAAACCCATCGGCGTCGCCATGATCGGCTGCGGCGGCATCGCCCTCGCCAACCACATCCCCGGCCTCGCGCTCTGCCCCCAGGCCAGGCTCGTCGCCCTGTGCGACTCCAACCCCGCCACGCTCGACCGCGCCAAGCAGGCCAGTGGCGTGTCGACGACCTTCTCCGACCCCGAGCAGGCGATCGCTCATCCCGAGGTCGACGCGATCATCATCGCCACGCCCAACGTCGTCCACGCACCGATCGCCCACGCCGCGATCCGGGCCGGCAAGCACGTCATGAGCGAGAAGCCGATCGCCATGAACTACCCCGAGGCCGCCGAGATGGTCCGCGCCGCCGACGCCGCCGGCGTCTGCCACCTCACCGCCTTCACCTACCGCTTCGTCCCCGCGATGCGCTACATGAGCCACCTCGTCAAAAAGGGCTTCATCGGCACGCCCTACCACTTCCGCGCCCAGCGCTTCCAGGACTGGGGCACCCGCAACCTCGCCTGGCGGCAGGTCAAAGCCCTCGCCGCCACCGGCGAGCTCGGCGACATGCTCTCCCACCGCATCGACTTCGCCCACTTCCTCATGGGCCCGATGTCCCGCCTCGTCGCCCGCCTCCGCCAATACGTCTTCGACCGCGGCGGCCACCACTCCGACCTCGACGACTGGGTGTCGATCATCGCCGACTTCGAAAACGGCGCGACCGGCGTGTTCGAGTCCACGAAGCTCGCCACCGGCCGCGGCGAGGGCGGCAAGTCCCCCGACGTCTGCGAGGTCAACGGCTCCGAGGGCACGCTCGTCTACCAGGTCACCAAGCCGAACCAGATCGGCATCGGCCGCAAGGGCGCCGAGACGCTCGTGATGGAAGACGTCCCCGAAGAGTTCCTCAAGCACCCCGGCTCCCCGCGCGACGTCCGCCAGGGCGACCCGGTCGTCACGTTCCGCTACGACCAGAACTTCGAGTTCATCGACGCGATCGCCAACGACCGCCCCGCCAGCCCGAGCCTTGCCGACGGCGCCCGCTGCCAGGCCGTCATGGACGCCGCCGTCAAGTCCGACCAGACCCGCGCCTGGGTGGATGTGCCGAAGGTGTAAATGAGCTGTAGCGCCCCACCGTCATCCTGAGCGCAGCGAAGGATCTAGCACCGAACGGTGAAGCCGCTTCGACGTTGGCGCTTGCGTTGGAACGCCGATCGTCAACGCCAGACCTCGCGTCATGAGGAAGCCAGATCCTTCGCTGCGCTCAGGATGACGGGGGACCGCCTCTCTTCAATGTGAACCCTATG
>DATHXE010000873.1:0-2248 GCA_035459845.1 Tepidisphaeraceae bacterium
CGTCGACCTCCACGCCGCCGCCTACGGCAAGGCCGGCCGCCTCACCCTCGACTGGAACACCTACCGCCTCCGCTACCTCAAGGAAATGGCCGCCCAGCGCCCCCGCATCGCCGTCCTCGCCGCCCGCGTGAAATCCGGCGAAACCATCACCCTCCTCTGCTCCTCCCAGTGCACCCGAGAAGACCGCTGCCACCGCTCCCTGCTCAAACAGCTCATCGAGCGCGAGATCGCCACCGACTCACCCCACCCCAATTAGCTGCAACGCAACGCGTTGCTGACGCGCCCCACAACGAGAGGCCCTATCGATCCACGTCAGCAGGTCGGTCCGCTAACCCGCAAGCGGGCGTGCTCCGCACCTAGCGCGGCGCGACGCGGTATCCCCTTACGTCTTTTCGTCTTTTCGTTTTCCGTTCCCATTTGTCCCGCGCCACTCGCTCGGGTAAACATCCATCCCCCGACGGCGTTTAACTGACAGTCCCGTTCAGTCAACGACACGCGAAAGGACCCCCGAATCATGACCTGGCGCACCCTCGCCCTCGCCGGCCTCTTCTCCCTCCCCGCCGCCGCCACCGAGTGGCCCTCCTTCCGCGGCCCCAACTACGACGGCATCACCGACGAAAAGATCACCTGGCCAAAGGGCGCCCAGCCCAAGCAACTCTGGAAGGTCAAGGTCGGCGAAGGCTTCGGCACCATGGCCGTCGCCGGCGGCAAGGTCTACGTCACCGCCGGCGCAGACGGCCAGGAGGCCCTCCTCTGCCTCGACGCCAAGGACGGGGCCCACAAGTGGCACCAGGTCATCGGCCGGACGATCGCCGAGAAGTCCGGCGGTAACGGCCCCCGCACCACCCCCACCGCCTCCGACGGCCTGGTGTACGCTTACGGCACCTATTTCAACCTGATCGCCTGCGACGCGGCCACCGGCAAGGTCGCGTGGAAGGCCGACGTCGCCAAGGAGTTCGGCGACCAGACCGGCACCTCCGGCATCAAGCAGTGGGGCAACGCGTCGTCCCCCGTCGTCGACGCCGACCACGTCTACGTCGCCGGCGGCGGCTCGGGCAAGACCTTCGTTGCCTTCGACAAGAAGTCCGGCAAGGTCGCCTGGGCCTCCGGCGCCGAAAAGGTCACCCACTCGTCCCCCACCCTCGCCACGATCCACGGGGTGCCCCAAGTCGTCTTCTTCGTCCACGCCGGCCTCGTCAGCGTCGACGCCAAGACCGGCAAGGAACTCTGGCGCTACGCCTTCCCGTTCAACGTCTCGACCGCCACCACGCCCGTCGTCGCCGGCGACATCGTCTACTGCTCCGCCGGCTACAAGGTCGGCGCCGGCGCCGCCCGCGTGACCAAGTCCGGCGATTCTTGGAAGACCGAAGAACTCTGGCGCATCAAGGACGAGGACCAGGCCAACCACTGGACCAGCTGCGTCTACAAGGACGGCCACCTCTACGGCATCTACGGCTTCAAGCGCCACGGCGACGCCCCGCTCCGGTGCGTGGAACTCGCCACCGGCAAGGTCAAGTGGGAGAAGAAGGGCTTCGGCCCCGGCGGCACCATCCTCGCCGGCGAAGACCTCGTCGTGCAGGGCGACGCCGGCCAGATCGCCATCGTCAAGGCCAGCCCGGACAAGTACACGGAGGTCGCCGCCGGCAAGTTCTTCGACAACGGCAAGTGCTGGAACGCCGCCGTCGTCGCGGGCGGCAAGCTCTACGCCCGCAGCGCCAAGAAGGGCGCCGACGACCAGCCGTTCATCGTCTGCCTCGACGTGAGCGGCGCGAAGTGATGACGCGCAGCGTCCTCGTGTGCGCAGCACACCCGCTTGCGGCTTAGCGGGCCAACCACCCCGCGAAAGCCAACGCCGCCAACCGCCCCCGGGCGCCGACCCAGCCGCGGAGCGGCGTAAGATTGTCGCCCACGGCGCAAGCCGTGGGAACCGAACGCAACGCGATATAGCACGAGCCCCGGCAGGGGCGTAAGACCCGTCGATCGCGCAATGGGCGCGACGGTCTAACGCCCCTCCGGGGCTCTTCGCATTCGAGTGGGGGAATCGCACGCCCCGGCGCGCGCGCGCGAAGGACCTTAGTCTTACGCCATTCCGCCGCGGCCTTAACCCGGTCGCGACCGCGCCGATTTCATGTTCCGCCCGCGCCCCCACCCTCCTACGATGTGACTCGATGTCCGACGTCATCACATCCGCTCGACAAGGGGCGCAACAGCCCGCCAGCATGCTCGCCGGCATCGGCGACGCCGCCGA
>DATHXE010000874.1:0-1607 GCA_035459845.1 Tepidisphaeraceae bacterium
AACGGGATCCCCTTCCGCGGCCCGATGCTCCCCCCATGCCCGCCCCGGCCGTAGATGTGCATCTCCAGGTTCAGCGGCTTGGGCTTCTGCTTGACGCCCACCTCGAACAACGCATTGTAAAGCTCCACCGTCTGCCGCGCGTGGAACACGTCGTCCGTCCCCGCCGTCACGAGGAACGTCGGCGGCACGTCCTTCGGCACCTTCGTCATGTCGAGCGTGTCCGGCTTCCACCCCGGGTAGACCAGGCAGACCCAGTCCGGCCGCGAGCTCACGCGATCGACCGGGTCGGCCGCGTCCGCCTTGCCCGCGTCGTACGTGAGCGCGAGCCGGGCCGTCTGCTCGCCGCCGGCGCTAAAGCCCATGTGCCCGATCTTCCGCGGGTCGACGCCGTACTCCTTCGCGCTGGCCCGGATGATCCGCACCGCCCGCTGCGTCTCGACCAGCGCGTCCGTCGCCGAGCCGTACGGCTGCAACCGGTACCGGTGCACGAAGCACGTCACGCCCAGCTCGTTGAGCCACTTGGCCACGTCCGTCCCCTCCGGCCCGACCCACAGGTCCTTGTTCCCCCCGCCCGGCGAAAGGATCACCGACATCCCGTTCGCCTTCCCCTCCGCCGGCGCGTACAGCTCGATCGTCGGCACGTGGATGTTGACGGCCTTGGCGACCCGCCCGTTCTGCACCGTCCACTTCTCCTCCTGGTCGGCCCCCTCCAGCGCTTTGAGCGCCGGGTGCCCGTCCGGGAACAGCCGGATCACCTGGTGCCCCGGCGTCAGCGGCTTGGGCTCGACCAGCTTCACCGGCGCGTCCGCGGCAAACGCGGGCAGCGCGACGGCGGCGACACACAACGCGAGAGAGCGGAGAAAGGACATGCACACCGGTACGCGCGCGGATCGGTCGTGTTGTGGCCGGGCCGCCAGTCCCGGAGGGACGACAGCCAATAGCCCACGGCGTAAGCGGCGCGAGCCGTGGGCTTTAGTCTGACGCCGCACCGCGGCTGCGTGCTTCGCTGAAGTGAGTACGTCGGCGGCTCGGCCGGCGCCTCGCCCTCCCAAACCACTTCGCCTCGTTATGATTTCCCTCATGCGAACCCTTCCTACGCTGTTCGCCTTGCTCTGCGCACTTCCGCTGACCGCGCAGGTCGTCACCCCCAAGACCCACCACCTCCGCTACGGCGACGCCCCCGAGTGGGACGACATCGCCTCCAAGTCCGAAGGCGACCGCCTCGCGCTGCAATTCGACGCCAAGGCCAACGCGCGCGAGCAGACGCTTTGGATCCGCCACCGCGACCTTCGGCACACGTGGGTGCTGTCACTCAACGGCAAAGTGCTCACGCGCCTCGCGCCCGAGACGGATGACATGCGCGTCGCGATCGCCGTCCCGCCCGGCGCGCTGCGGGACGGGGCGAACGAGCTTCTGCTGATCCCACAGGCCAGCGCCAACCTCCGCCAGTTCGCCGACGACGTGTTCATCGGCCCGATCGAGCTCGTCGACCGGCCGCGCAAGGACGTCCTGACCGAGAGCCACTTCGACCTGGCCCTGTGGGACGCGGCCACGCCGCAGTTCGACGGCACGCCGATCCACGGGCGGTTCACGATCGTCGACGAGCA
>DATHXE010000875.1:0-1666 GCA_035459845.1 Tepidisphaeraceae bacterium
AGCGATTGCAACAACACGATCGTCGCCCAGGCGGTGCCCCAGTAGGAGTAGATGACGGTGGTGCGGTCGGCGCGGGTGGGCTTTTCGCCGGGGTGGAAGGCGGTGGAGGGGACGGGCCAGGAGCCGTCGGCGGATTGGGTGATGAGGAGGAAGGCGGTGGCGTGTTTGATCGCGGGGTCAGTCGGGGGGCGGCCGGCCAGGGAGAGGGTGTAGAGCGCCTGGCCGGTGGCGTAAGCGTCGCTCGGGCGCTTGAGTTTGGGGCTGGCGCTCCACCCGCCGTCGGGGTTTTGGCGGGCGAGGAGGGCGTCGGTGCGCTCGGTGATGCGGGCGGGCGTGCCGTAGCCAATCTCGACCAGCAGGCGCGTGACGAGTTGTTCGGTGAGGTCGGCGGCGGGGTCTTCTTTTGATTTCTGGAGGAAGGCGAGGGCGCGGTCGCGGGCGGCGGGGATCGCGTCGTCGTTGGCCTTGATCAGCTTCTTGAGGGCGTCGGCCGCGCCGGCGGCGGGATTGAGCTTCGGGCCGGCCATCCACTTCTGGCGCAGGGCGATCGCGTGCAGGGCCCAGCCGGTCGGGGCGTCCGGGGGGTTCCTGGATTGCCCGCCAGCGGTCCAATGGCCGTCGGCGGCCTGCGACTTGAGGAGCGTGCGGAGGACGTTCTCGTAGGGGTCGAAGTTGCGCGAGCCTTTGGCCGGTTTGGCGGTGAGGGCGGCGGCGGGGTCGCGGCCGATCAGGAGTTGGCTGAGCGTGTCGGCGCCCTGGCCGAGGCCCTGGTCTTCTGACGTGACGACGGACAGCATCGCCCACGAGGTCCAGCCGTCGAGTTTGACGGCGTCGACGGGCACGCCGCGGCGGTTGGCCTGGTTGTGGGCCCAGACGAGGAACGTGGTCTGGTGGCAGGAGGTGCAGCCGCGGTCGCGGATCCAGGCGACGCCGTGGGTTTCGAGGAAGGGCAGGGCGCGCACGACGGCGGCGCGGGCGTCGGCGGCCGGCGCGGGCTCTGCGAGGGCGGTCAACAGCGCGAAGAGGGCTGTCGCGAGACGGGCGGACATGGCTGACCTCCGGCGACGAGAGACGTGTCCCCAATGCATTCTACCGCGGCCGGGGGGAATTGGTTTGGGGTAGACGGAAGGTATCGCGCGTTTCCCGAGCAACCCGCCTGTGCGGAACTGGTAGTGGCGGTATGCGTTTGAACATGCTTCGTTCGTCGGCTTGGATTCTCTCGCTGGTCACGCTCCCGTCGCTCGCGGCCGATGCCCCGCTGGCCGAGCGGTTCGCGGCGGAGTTGACGGCCGGGTCGCGGACGGTGGCGCTGCTCCGAGCGGACACAGAGAGGCAGGCGCTGGTGGATCGCACCGGGCGATTCGCCCCGGCGGTCACGGGCGGGACGGTCGTGGCGGACGAGCAGTTCGGGGCGTGCCTGAAGCTGTCGGGTGAGGCCAACGCGGGCATCACGCTGAAGGATGATGGCAAGCTCTCGTTCGAGGGCGGGCTGACGATTGATATGTGGGTTTATTTGGAGGGACCGACCGGGCCGGCGCGGGGGGCGCAGCTTGCGCTCAAGGCCGGGTCGTTCGCCTGGGATTTGAATAACGGGAAGCTGAACACGACGTGGCTCGCGTTTCCGGCCGAGCCGGTGTTCACGGACGCGCCGCGGCAGTTCAAGACG
>DATHXE010000876.1:0-6412 GCA_035459845.1 Tepidisphaeraceae bacterium
GCACGGCGCACAGGCACGCGCGGTACGCCCCGCGCCACGCCGGCCTGCGCCGCCCGAGTTCTCGATCCAAAAACCACAGCGCCACCAGCGGGTGCAGGTACACCAGCCCGATCTCCCACGCGTGCGGCGCGTACCACACGCCGGCCACGAGCGCCAGCGCCACCGGCCAGGCCCACGCCGCCGCGGGGTGCACGTCACCGTCCCGCTTCAACGCGAAATGCGCCCGCACGAGTCCCGCGACCCAGAGCACCAGTACCGAGTTCCACGTCGCCGACGCGTACGCCCACGCCCGCTCGTCCCACGCGAACTGCCGCCCGAGCACTGGCATCGCGAGAAACGCGCCCGTCAGCACGAGCACGCCCCCGATCGCGGCGACGAAGAACCCGCGCATCGGGCCCCAATGGGCCGGCATCTTGGTCAGGAAGTACCGGAACTCCATCCAGTTGTGCGGCCCGGCGAAGAGGAACACCGTCACGATCGAAAACCCGAGCGGCACCCAACCCGCCAGCGCCGCGGCGAGCACGGCGACCGCCAGGCACGCGGCGACGAACACGCCGACGCCCGCGCCGTCCCGCGCGCGAGAGGGCGAGGCTCCGCCCGAACCGTTCTCGAAAGGCGTGAGGATGGAAGAGTCGATCGTCGACATGAGGGGAAGGCGGAAGACACGGGTATCGCCTTGCGGCCGTACCCATGCCACGACATTCGGATCACTTCTTCGGCGTGATCTTCGCCAACTGCTCCGCCGTCAGCGTCAGTTCCAGCTCCCCGCCGTCGGCGATCTCTACGACGACCGGGAACGCCCCCGCCACCGGCGGCGCCTTGACCGGCTCGACCACCCGGTTCCTCGGCGGTGCCGCGTTGGCCCACACCACCGACGCCGCCGCCACCACCGCGCCGGCGCCCAGCACGACCGCCAGCGCCCCGCCGGAGACCCGCCGCCGCGAGACGAGCCGCAGCCCGCCGAGCGTGACCGCGGCCGCCAGCGCCGTCCCGATGACGATGGTCGGCAGCGCCTCGGAGCGCGGCGCCGGCGCGGCCGCCGCCGCCCCGCCGCCGACCATCCCGCGCGGGACGCGCAGGCGCACGATGTTGTCCTTGGCGTCCGTCACCCGCACCTGCACCGTCGGCGCGGCCGCGACCGGCTCGCGCGGGGGGCCGGGCGGGCGGGTCCGCGGCCCCGGACCGGGGATGTCGGCCAGGGCGGCGAGCGAGACGAGGGACAGGGCGAGGGCGGCGACGACGTGGGTGGTGCGGGTCATGCGAATTCCTCGTGCGGGTGACGGAGTCGGGAGTGAAGTGAGTGGGAGGTGGGTTGGGTTCAACGGGCCGGGCGGACGGGACTGTAACACGTAGACGTCATCGCGGGAAAAGAGTTGCGTGGGGTCTCGGCGCGCGCGATGTTCGTAAATTGACGCGTTGGTCCGCTCGCGGCCAGCTCGACGTGGCTAACGTGAGGAGAGGGAAAGAGTTGGGTTCGAATCGGCGAAACGGAAAAGCGGGCATTTTCGGTACTTTTCGGTACTTTTCGGTACCGGGATGTTCCTTTTCGGTACCGGTGGGACGGCTCGCGTGGCGACGGAGGTTGCGCGGGTCGGTCGTGCTGTCGAAGAACGCGCCGTCTACCTTACGTGCGGCGTCCCGCGGGCATGACGAGGGTCGCGCACGAGGGTTGGTTTGGGGGGCGTGGGGCGGGAGGAACGGCGAAGATTCCCTGGCAGAACGGTAGCGCGCGGGTGGGTACGGGCGCGCCCGGGACTGGAGGGCAAGGATGCGTCCGTTTGACGTCCGAGCGGCGTTCGCGCGGATGCGCGGGGCGGGTAGACTCGGTGGTGTTCCCCCACGGGAGGTGTGACGATGATCCGAATTCGAGAGATCCTGGACCCCGAGTTGAAGCGGCGAGTGACGGAGAAGTTGGCGGAGCAGCGGGGGCTGGCGGCGGTGCCGGAGTGGTTTGAATTGGATGACGCGGATTACGTCGATTTGCTCAACTCGTTGCGCGAGGATGATGAGCTAGAACGGGTGGAGAACGATCCGCGGATGTGAGCAGCGCTGACCGTTCCGAGCATCCCACGGAACAAGTTCCGTGGGCTTTCAATAGTCCGCGCATCGACCCTCGACCTCGCGGCGGACGCGTTCCTTCAGGTTGGCGTGGAGCGCGGTGGTGACGGGGCCGTGGACGGTGGTGACGGGACTGTTGTCCCAGTGGGAGACGGTGGCGATCTCGCGGGTGGTGCTGGAGATGAAGAGTTCGTCGGCGGCCTGGGCTTCCTCGAGGGCGAGGGGGCGCTCGACGGTCTTGATGTCGAGGGCGGCGGCGGCGGCGAAGATCTCCTCGCGGGTGATGCCGGGGAGGACCTTGGGGCCGACGGGGTGGGTGATCAGGACGCCGTCGATCACGGCGAACAGGTTACTGGCGGAGCACTCGGAGACGGTGTTGTCGATCGGGTCGAGGAAGACGGCTTCGTCTGCGCCGGATTCGACGGCGGCATTTTTGGCGAGGACGTTGGCGAGGAGCGAGGTCGACTTGATCCAGCAGCGGCGCCATCGGTCGTCGGGCTGGGTGGACAGCTTGACGGGCGAGCCTTGGCCGACGGGGGGCACGGGCGGGAGGGGGCGGGCGTAAAAGAGGAGGGTGGGGCGGACGTCGGCGGCGGGCGGGAACACGTGGTTCCGCGCCGCCACCCCGCGCGTCAGTTGCAAATAGATCATCCCCTCCCCCACGTCCGACCGCGGCACGAACGCCCGGATCTCCTGGGCGATCCGCTCGACGGGCATTGGCATCGGAATCCCGATGTCCGCGGCGGAGCGCGCCAGACGGTGCAGGTGCGGCATCAGGGTGTACGGTCGACTTGCGTAGAGGCGGATCACCTCGTACACGCCATCGGCGAATTGAAACCCGCGGTCCTCGACGCCGATGCGGGCGTCGGACATGGGGAGCACTTGACCGTTCAACCAAACTGGGGACGACATAGCCCCCATTGTCGCCTTCGGACGAATGGAGAAAAGTGCGAATCACCCGATTTCATCGCTCCTCGTTTAGCCGCGACCCAAAGGGCAAGCGACAGCGCCGCCCGGAGGGGAGCGAGTCGCGCGTCGACGAGCGCAGCACACGGGTAAGGCCTCACGGCCGTACCCATGCCACCGGACGCCGCCGCGGGAACACCGCGAATGCGATCAGCAATAACAGCACGACGACCGCTGTCACCGACGTGTACGCCCCGATCCGCCAACTCCACGGGCGGTAGGTGAACTCGACCGTCACGGCCCCCCCGCCTCGGCCGGCGCTCGGCAGCGGGACTGCCCGGAGCGTGCCGTATGCGGGGTAGATCGGGACGTCTTTGCCAATGTTCGAATCGTTCACCACCGTCGCCGTCCATCCGGGGTGATAGGCGTCCGCCAGAACCAGCCAACCACCGTTAGCGCCGGTCACGCGGACCCGCACGATCTCCGGGCGCTCTTCCTCCGTCGCGCGCCGCGGGCCGACGAACTCCACGCTCACGCGCGACCCGGCAGTCGTGTTCGTGCTCGCGAGCACGTCCGCCGGCACGTTCCCGTCGAGGAGGACGAGTTGATCGTACGGCGCGAGGCCCTTCCACTTCTCCTCGTCGGCGAGGCGGTCGAAGACGTCCTGCGCATCTTCCAGCACTTCCGCCCGCGCCGCCACCCACGCCCGCGGGCGCATCGCCGTCGCCTGGTACAGGTTCGCATCGTCCCCCGTGTAAACCGGCTTCCACTTCGCCGGGTCCGGCGCCGCCTGACTCGGCGGCGTCATCAGGTAACCGAAGTTGAACAGCGACCACGCCGGCCGGTCGTAGGTCGTCAGTCGCGACAAATACCCCTGCATCTCCGGGCCCAGCTTCCCCAGCCCCGGGTGCGACCAGAACTCGAAGTACCGCAGCGGCGCCAGCGCATCGTACGACCGCAAATCGTTCACCCCGTAGGCCGTCGCCAGCTCCGGCATCATCGTCCGGAACGTCCCGGCCACCCGCGCCTCTGGTAACTCCCGCAGCCGCGCGATCGCCCCGGGAACGGCCCCGGCCCCCGGGTACGTCGACGCCGGCGACCCCGGATTAAATGGCACCGCGAACGCCAGCAAGTCCAACACGCCCAAACCCACCAGGGCCACCGGCACAAACCGCGCCCTGCCAGTGCTCTGCGCCCCCTCCGCGCCCTCTGCGTCTCCGCGGTGATCCCTGAGCCGTAGCAGGATCAACCCCGTCATCGCCAGCAGCGTTGCCGGGATCAGAAGCCGGAACGTCGTTAGCTGTAGCTCCGTATGGATGCGATGGACGAGTCCGCGCACGTGGTCGATCGAGTTCTCCCGCTCCTGCTCGCCCGCGTAATACGCGCCCTCCGCCTTGGCGATTCCCTTGGTCACGATCGTGCCCTTGAGGAGCCAGACGCCGACTGCCGAGACCGCCGCCAGGATCGCCACGCCGGCCGCGCACTGGATCAGCCGCTTCCCGAGCCGCCGCATGTCTACGCCCGCGTGAAGGCGCTCGATGAGCCCCGCCAGGCCGAACCCCGCGAGGATCGCCAGCGCCAGGGCGACCACGCCGAACAGCCGGGCGTTCTGGGCCACGTTCAGCGCCGGCACCTTCCGCACGACATGGTCGGCGAGCGGGAACTTGATCGCGATCAGAACGGCAACCAGCCCGACCACCGCCCACACGACCGCCGACGGATCCCGCGCCGTCACACCGCGCCGCCGAACCAAACTGACGATCGCAAGGATCGCCAGCACGAGCGGCGCAGTCCCCACGAACCCGCCCGCCAGCTCATTGGTGTTCGGCAGCTTCGTCGCATTCCGCATCTCGAACGGCGTCACCCCGTCGGGCGCGTAGCCGTTCGCGTACGGGAAGACCAACCCGATCAGGTACGCCGGGTTCGTCGCGATCATCCGCTCCGATTCGAGCTTGGCCTGTCGGACGACCTTCGCCCCGGAGTGCTCGGCGTACTCGATCAGCGGGAGCCACTGCGCCGCCGCCAGCGCGAACCCGAGCACCATCGCCCCGCCCAGCGCCGCAACGCCGCCGATCCACCGCCGCACCGGCAACCGACTCACCCGCGGCCACGCCACCCGCGCGATCGCCACCAGCCCGCACGTGACCAGCAGATGCACGCTCGTCGCCGGGTGTCCGCCGAGGAACTGCACGCCGAACACCGCGGCGGCCGCGATCGTGCGCCAGAGGGTGACGCGAGCGAGCATCAGTTCGGTAATGAGCACCGCCCAGGGGAGCCAGGGCATGACGTTCATCTGGGGGTGGTTGAGCCAGACGACGTTGAAGCCGCAGAGCATGAAGGCGACGGCGGGGAGCAAGCGCGGCCAGCCGCGGAGGCCGTAGAGGCGGGCGAGCAGGTAGGCGCCGAGACCGGCGACGAACAGGCGGAGGAAGGCGCTGAGGGTCCAACTCCACGTCTCCGGCAACATCACGTGCAGCGAGTTGGTCGGGTAGAAAATGGCGGATTGGCCGTTGGCGAGGAAGGGTTGGCCGAGGCCGGCGTGGGGGTTCCACAGCGGCACCTGCCCGTGCCGCATCCGGTCCACGGCGTACGCCATCCAGGGGACGAACTGGACGGTCTGGTCGAGGAGTTGTTCGTTGCGGGCGATGTAGGTTTGGGCGGACGGCTTGAAGGGCGGGGCGAGTTGGGTGGCGTCGGATGGGGCGAAGACGGTGCTCGCGCGCCAGCCGTGGAACGTGGCCAGGAGGGCGAGGGCGGCGATGATCAGGATGTGAACGGCGGTGGTGAGGGCGGGGCAGCAAGGCGCGCTGCTATGTGGCATGGGTACGGCGACAGCCTTACCCGTGTCTTCCGTGGTGACGGAAAGGTTGCACGTCACGTCGATCGCGTCGCCGGAGCTTTCACCCGTTTTGGCGCGGGGGACGTCGGCGACAACGAGCGCGTTGGCGGGAGCGTCGGGCGTCGCGGCCGGGACGTCCGGGGCGTCTGATTTTCCGTGCGTTTCCGCATCGCGGGTGAAGGTGGGCGTGGCGTCCGAGGGTTTCGGCGTCGACGAGTCGGCGGGTTCCATCGCGCCGCGCACCGTAGCACGGGCGGTGGTATGGAACAAGGACGGGGATATGATCCGGCGCGCCGCTTTACATGGTGGCGAACGCGCTCGGGTCTTGCCACGGGCAAGTTGGCCAGTGCCACCGTCGGCGCGGGGTTGATGGGCGGACGGTTTTTCTCTGACTCGTGGGCTGGTAGCCCACGCTACGGCATGCACGCTAGTGATCCAACTTCGTCGCCGGGGCCGGTGTGGGATGACGCGCTGTTGGCCAACCCGCACGCGGCGGCGGACAAGCGGGCGCGCGTGCAGCGGATGTTCGCGGCGATCGCGCCGTCGTACGACATCAATAATCGGCTGCACAGTTTGTGGATGGACCAGCGGTGGCGGCGGCGGGCGGTG
>DATHXE010000877.1:0-2359 GCA_035459845.1 Tepidisphaeraceae bacterium
GCCGGGTTCTTCTCCGGCATGAAGCAGTCGTCGCCCGGGCCCTCGCAGTTCACGCAGGCCTTGAGGATCGCCTTGAGGTGCCTCTGGTTGATCTTCGAGCCGGTGACGAGAGCTGCGACCTTCTGCTCCTCCTTCACCTTCCAGTCGATGAACTGCTCGATGTCGGGATGATCGGTGTCGACGATCACCATCTTGGCGGCGCGGCGCGTGGTGCCGCCGGACTTGATCGCACCGGCCGCGCGGTCGCCGATCTTCAGGAATGACATCAGGCCCGACGACTTGCCGCCGCCGGCGAGACGCTCGCCTTCGCCGCGCAGGCGCGAGAAGTTCGTGCCGGTGCCCGAGCCGTACTTGAACAGCCGCGCCTCGCGCACCCACAGATCCATGATCCCGCCCTCGTTGACGAGGTCGTCGGTGATGCCCTGGATGAAGCAGGCGTGCGGCTGTGGGTGCTCGTAGGACGACTTCGACTTGACGAGCTTGCCGGTCTTGAAGTCGACGTAGTGGTGGCCCTGGCTCGGGCCGTCGATGCCGTAGGCCCAGTGCAGGCCGGTGTTGAACCACTGCGGCGAGTTCGGCGCGCACATCTGCGCCGCCAGCATGTAACGGAGCTCGTCGAAGAACGCCTGCGCGTCGTTCTCGGTTTCGAAATAGCCGCCCTTCCAGCCCCAGTAGGTCCAGGTGCCGGCGAGGCGATCGAACACCTGCTTTGAGGAACGCTCGCCGATGATGCGCTCGTTCTCGGGCAGCGTCGCCAGCGCCGCTTCATCGGCGACCGAGCGCCACAGGAACGAGGGGACGGTTTCTTCCTCGACCTTCTTTAGCCGCGCCGGCACGCCGGCTTTGCGGAAATACTTCTGCGCCAGAACGTCCGACGCCACCTGCGACCAGAAATCCGGGACCTCGACGTTCTCGGCCTTGAACACGATCGAGCCGTCGGGATTCTTGATCTCGCTCGTGGTCAGGCGGAACGCGATGTCCGCGTAGGGAGACTGGCCGTCCTTGGTGTAGCGCCGTTCGATCCGCATCGTTGTAGTGCCCCTTTTTGCGCGCGTCGGCAGCTTTGAGGCCCCGACATTTTATCTCAGACCGGAGCGCTAACCCCAGCCAGGTTCAGTGTTTTTGACGCATCCCTACATGTAGTGACGGGGACCCCTGGGCGGCACCCGTTTGGCCCTTGGACCGAGCCTTTTTCCGCAGATCGAGGCGACAGAAATCCCTTCCCCGCCAAGCCCGAAACCGGGCGGAAGACTGTCTTCGGTCTGCAAGATTGTGCCTGGCGGGGACAAGAAACGGACCCGCGCCGGACGTTGGGAAAGCTAGGACAGACTCGCCGCACCCGTCAAGCTGTAGCGTCCAAGCCTGAATCAAATACTAAGGCTTGTGCCCGGTTGTGAACAGTGGGGACTGCGGGGACGACTCAGCGGGCGCCCCGGGAAGTATCGGACAGAACAAACAGATTCGGGAAGTCCCCCCCTGTCACAATTCCCCCGGCCGCCTGTCACAAAACCACAGTCAATCCCCAATAAGCTCTCGGTCGGGCGGGAAGTCGCCCTTTGACCTCGATGCCGGAACTTTGCCGCCTGCGCGTTTTCGGGCATTTTCGCGAGGCAAGTTTTCCGTGGCCGTGGGCGCATCGTCCTAACGCGCGCGATTCTCCGATTTCGATCAGGTGCTTACCGGCCAAGGCGGCCGGCTGCCGATGCCTGACCGGGGAGTTTTCTGCGAGCTTCCTGTGGACGGGCGCGCTCCGCGAAGCGTTTGCTGTGCATGTCCTGGTGTCGTCTGGACAGGATGCCGGGGCGCTGGCAAGAACGGCCTGAATTCATCGCGAAATTCCGCCCCGCAGCGGCCGCTTAGAAAAAGCACCTGATGAAAACCTTCCTGCTCCGCTTCTTCACCTGGTGGAACGGCCAGACCTTCGGCACCCAGCTCTGGACCAGCCTTCATGGCGAGCTGGTCGGCGAGGACGAGTTCGCCAACCGCTACTACCGGACCAAAGGCGGCAAGATCGATCCGGTGCTGCTGATGGAGCGCCGCTGGGTGATCTACAACGGCGAGGCCGAGGCCTCGTCGGTGCCGCCGTCATGGCATGGCTGGCTGCACCACACCGTCGACGTTCCGCCGACCGAAGAGAACTATCAGCCCCGGCCGTGGCAGAAGCCGCACCGGCCGAATCTCACCGGAACGCCCGCGGCGCATCGTCCGACCGGCTCGACGCTCGCTCAAGGACGTCGCCCCAAGGCGACCGGCGACTACAAGGCCTGGAATCCGGGCCGCTAAGACACGCGTTCGGAACTTCGCAGCGCGAAGGCTCTTCGCGAGCGCTGCCGCCCTTTCCCGGCCGCATTCCCCGTGT
>DATHXE010000878.1:0-8005 GCA_035459845.1 Tepidisphaeraceae bacterium
GGTCCGTTCGCCTCGCCTACCCCCGGGACGGCTCTGGGTGACGGAAGGCGGGGGCGGTCCGCTTCGCGCCCGGAGGGACTTTGCCTATCCTATCGGCGCATTGCACCCCCACGACCTGACGCTCATCCTCGCGGCGATCGACGGCGGGGACGCCCGCGCCGCGGGGGAGTTGTTGCCGTTGGTCTACGACGAGCTGCGGAAGCTGGCCGGCCATCGCATGGCCGGGGAGTCCTCCGGTCACACGCTTCAAGCGACCGCCCTGGTTCACGAGGCGTACATCCGTCTGGTGGGCAACGCCGATCCCGGCTGGCACAACCGCGGCCACTTCTTCGCCGCCGCCGCCGAGGCCATGCGGCGGATCCTGATCGACCACGCCCGGTCGCGGGGCCGGCTGAAGCGCGGCGGCGAGCGGGTCCGGCTCGAACTGCTCGACCGGGCCGATTCGCTCGCCGAACACCCCGACCTGGTCCTGTCGCTGGACGAGCTGCTGGTCCGCCTCGCGGCCGAGGACGCGGACGCCGCCCGGGTCGCCCACCTGCACCTGTTCGGCGGGCTCTCGGTCGAGGAGGCCGGCGCGGTCATGGGGCGTTCCCGCCCCGTGGCCTACCGCGACTGGAAGTACGCCCGGGCTTGGCTGCGCGAGGCACTGGAGGAGTAGTTTCGCGAAGCGCGCGAGACACTTTTGACTTGCACGGCGCACTGAAGGCGGACCCCGATCCGGAGGCAAGCCGATGGCCGTCGATTCCAAGCGCGTGAAAACCCTGTTCCTGGCCGCGTCCGACCTGGCCGCCCCGGCCGAGCGCGCCGCCTTCCTTGACCGGGAGTGTGGCGGCGAGGCGGACCTCCGCGCCCGCGTGGAGGCGCTCCTGGCGGCCGGCGCCGCGCCGCCGGTGGCCCCGGCCCCCGGGCCCGCCGGCGACGCGACGCTCGACACCGGGGCAGCCGGGGGTCGCCCGACGGTCGCCCCCGTCTCGGACGCCCCCGGCCTGGTCCTGGCCGGCAAGTACAAGCTCCTCGAACGCATCGGCGAGGGGGGCATGGGCAGCGTCTGGCTCGCCCATCAGTCCGAGCCCGTCCGGCGCAAGGTCGCGGTCAAGCTGATCAAGCTGGGGATGGATTCCCGGCAGGTGCTCGCCCGGTTCGAGGCCGAGCGCCAGGCCCTGGCGATGATGGACCACCCCAACATCGCCAAGGTCCTCGACGGCGGCCTGACCCCGGACGGCCGGCCGTTCTTCGTCATGGAGCTGGTCAAGGGGACGCCGATCACCGAGTACTGCGACGCCCGCAAGCTGAGCCTGCGGGCCCGGCTGGACCTGTTCGTCCCCGTCTGCCAGGCGATCCAGCACGCCCACCAGAAGGGCATCATCCACCGTGACATCAAGCCGTCGAACGTGATGGTCGCGCTGTACGACGACCGGCCGGTGCCCAAGGTGATCGACTTCGGCGTCGCCAAGGCGACCGGCCAGTCGCTGACCGAGCGGACGCTCAACACCGGGTTCGGCGGGGTCATCGGGACCCCGCAGTACATGTCGCCCGAACAGGCGACGCTGAACAACCTCGACGTCGACACCCGGAGCGACGTCTACTCGCTGGGCGTGGTGCTGTACGAGTTGCTGACCGGCTCAACCCCCTTCACCCGGGAGGAACTGGAGAAGAAGGGCCTGATGGAGGTCCTGCGGGCGGTGCGGGAGGACGAGGCGCCCAAGCCGAGCACGAAGCTGTCGTCCGCCGCCACGCTGCCCGCGCTGTCGGCCAACCGGAGCGTCGAGCCGCGGAAGCTGGCGCAGATGCTCCGGAGCGAGCTGGACTGGATCGTGCTCAAGGCGCTGGAGAAGGACCGCGCCCGGCGGTACGAGACGGCCAGCGGCTTGGCGATGGACGTCCAGCGCTACCTGACCGGCGAGCCCGTCGCCGCCCACCCGCCGAGCGTCGCCTACCGCACTCGGAAATTCGTCCGCCGCCACCGCCCGCACGTGATCGCCGCGTCCGTGGCGCTGGCGGCGCTGCTGGCGGGCATCGTCGGCACGACCTTCGGCGTGATCCGCGCGAACCGTGCCGCCGTCGCCGAGCGGGCCGCCCGAACGGACGCCGAGGCCGGACGTGCGCAGGCGCTGGCGCAAAGGGCCCGCGCCGAAGCCGGGGAAAAACTCGCCAGCGGCCGGCTCGAATCGCTCCGGCGCTCCAATGCGCTCAACACCGCCATCAATCACGCCACCCGCGCCAAGCGCCTCCTCGCCAACGGACAGGCGGACGACGCGCTCGCCCTCTTCCGCAGGGCCGTCGGATCCAACCCGGGGTGCGAGTTCGGCCGCGACCCGGAATGCCTGCTGACCGACGCGGAACTGGCGCTCTTCCAAACACGACTGGGCGCCGAGCACCCCGAGACGCTGCGGATCATGAGCGGCCTGGCCGCCGTCCACCTCGCCGCCGGCCGGCGCGACCTCGCCGTCGCGCTTTACGAGCAGGCGCTCGAGCTCCGCAAGTCCGTGCTCGGGCGCGAACACCCCGAAACGCTTCAGAGCATGCACAACCTCGCCGCCGCTTACCGGGCGGCCGGGGAATCGAACCAGGCCCTCCTCCTCGGCGAGGAAACCCTCCGGCTCCGGCGGGCACGGCTGGGGCCGGACCACCCCGAGACCCTCGCCAGCATGCACGACCTCGCCACGAGCCTTCGGGCCGCCGGCAAGCTCGACCCGTGCATTCAACTCTTCGAGGAGACGCTCGCGTCCCGCAGAACCCGACTCGGCCCCAGCCACCCCGACACCGCCCTGACCACCGTGCACCTCGCTTGGGCTTATGACGCGGCGGGGCGGCCCGACCGGTCGCTGCCGCTCTACGAGGAGTCGCTCGAACAATCCCGGACCAATTTCAATCCCGACCATCCTTACGTTGTCGCCGCGCTGAGAAGCCTGTTGACGGCTCACCTCAAGGCCGGCGCGCGGGACAAGGCCGCACGGTTGCTCCCGGAATTGCTCGCGTCCACCCGAAAGCAAGTCCCGGCCGACAGCCCCCAACTCGCGGGACAACTCGCCGCGTTGGCCACCGAGTTGCTGCGCGGGGGGGCGTTCACCGAGGCCGAACCGCTGCTGCGCGAAAGCCTGGCCATCCGCCAGAAAACGGAGCCCGAGCTCTGGTCGACGTTCAACACGCAGGCGATGCTCGGCCGGGCATTGCTGGGCCGGCAGGAGTACGGCGACGCCGAACCCCTGATGCTGGCGGGCTACGAGGGAATGAAACTGCGGGAAACGACAATCCCCGCCCAAGGGAGGATCCGCTTGCCCGAGGCGGCCGGCCGGCTCGTCGAGCTGTACACCGCCACCAACAAGCCCGACGAGGCGAAAATGTGGCAGGCCGAGCGGGCCACGTACCGGGCCGCGATGACGCAGCCGGTGAAGTAGGCACGGGGTAGCGCCGGATGCGACCTTCGGCGCGGCCCGTCGGTCGCCCACGGGCATCGCGTGCTCCGGGCCTCAGACGCCGGTCGTCCACGCGTCCGCCAGCGCCTCGGCCTGCCGGAGGACGAGCGTGACGGCCTCGGGCAAACTGCGGTGGGCGTTTGACGGCAAGGGGCAAACCGCCGACTGGCCCAGCTACGATCCGGTCCATCGCCGCGTCGGCCTGCTGCTGGCGGCGGCCGCCGAGACCTGGGCGTTCCGGTGGCAACGGACGTTCGCGTCCGAGCGCAACCCGGTCGCGCTCGACCCCAAGAACCCGAAGACGCCGGCCGGGTACTTCACCGCCAACAAGGTCCTCAACAGCATCCCCAACAGCGACGGCACGGTGGCCGTGATCCCGGGCGCGACGATTACGCTCGCCGACGGCACGGGCCCGGCCGAACTCGGGGGCATCGACCTCGGCAAGCGCGCCAAGGTGACGATCGGCCGCCCGGACATCACTCACGGCCTGATGGTCACCGACTGGAAGAACAGCCCGCCGTACCTGCGCTCGAAGGACGGCGATTACAGCGGTCCGGGCTCGCCGGAGCAGAAGCAGAACATCCTGAACGCGGGCGGCATCCCGGCGCAGGTTCGCGGCTCGTGGGCGCGCCGCGCGGCCTGGGACGCCAAGCGGTTCGTACACGTCAACTCCAACTCGCCCGACCTGCTGGTGTTCGACCGCGGCACGCCGATCACGATCTCGTGGGGCGGGCGCGGGCGCGACGTCGAACCCCTGGCCGAGGAGATCCAGCGCACGGGCAAGGTGCTGGCGCGCGCCATTCTCAATACCGGTAAAGCGTTCCGCAGCGCTCCGGACCGCGACCGGGTGGCCATGATCCTGGCGGGCGAACACGCGGTGATCGCCACCGTGAACACCGGCCCGGGCACGGACGTACACCTGCGCCCGGCCGCGACGGTGCAGGTGATCGACCTGACGACCGGGGCGATCACCGTCACGTTCGAGGTCAAACCGGGCGTGATCGAAACCGGCATGGCCACCTCACAGGGGCGCGTGTTCCTCAGTTTGGACGACGGGAGCTTAGTGGCGATGGAGTGAGGATTCGGCGCCGCCGCCCACACCCGATGCCCGCACAGGAATCCCCACGTTGAGATCTGGGGCGCCTCACATCCGTCGCCGACCGCCGGCTTTACATCGCCGGCGAAGATGGCCTAATCCGGGATCGTCGGAGAGTGACGAGTGCGGCCCCTCCCGGTCTTCCCCCGCGCACGGTCCTAGGAGTACACCCGTGAACGAACGACCTTCATTGCCTCCCGCCAGCCTGCTTCTCCTGCTGGCGCTCTGCCCGAGTGGGGTGGCGGCGTGCCAGATTCCCGTCTTCCGCTACGCCCTGGAGCGGTGGCGGCCGGAGGCGATCCCCGCCGTCGTGTTTCACCAGGGCCCGCTCACGCAGGATCAGGAAAGCGCGATCACCGCGCTCGCCGGAGACCCGAAGGCTCCGGTGAACATCGAGGTGCGGAAGATCGACTTGTCTACCAAATTGTCGCCGGCGGAGGAGAAGATCTGGGCCGCCCAAGGCCCCGGGGCCAAGGCGTCGCTGCCGTGGCTGGCGCTCCAGCCCAGTTCGGGTGCCGGGGACGACGTAAAGTCGCCGGTACAGGTCGGCGGCTTCGACGTGGCCGCCGCACGCAAGTTGGTCGACTCCCCGGCACGGCGCCGGATCGCTGGCCGGCTCATGGGCGGTCAGACGGCCGTGTGGGTGCTCGTGGAGGGCACCAAGGCGACGGAGAACGACGCCGCGGAGAAGCAACTTGCGACCGCGCTCGCGCGGCTGGAGAAGCAGCTCACGCTGCCCGAGATCGACCCCGACGCCCCGGGGCCGAAGCTGCGGTCTCGGCTGCCCATGCGCCTGTCGTTCGAGGTCCTGCGCGTCTCTCGGAAGGACGCCGCCGAGTCGGTGCTGGTGTCGATGCTGACCCAGGGGCTCAAGCCGAGCGAAGCCCCCGTGGTCGTGCCGGTGTTCGGACAGGGCCGGGCGCTGTGCCAGCTCACCGGGGCGGAGATCACGCCCAGGCAGATCGCGGACGTGGCCGAATTCCTGATCGGCGCCTGCTCGTGCGAGGTCAAGGAGCTCAACCCGGGGTTCGACCTGCTGCTGGCAGCCGACTGGGAGTCGATCCTCGCCGACGGGGGCGGGCCCGCGCCCGCCGACGAGCGGCCGGCCGTGGAAATCCCGGAGCCTGTGATCGGTTCCGGCAAGCCGAAGTCGGCGCCCAAGAGCATTGCGCCAGCCAGCAAGTAACCTGACAGGTCGACGAGACGATCCTCATGAAGCCAAGCGTCCTATTAATCGGATCGGTGCTGGCGCTCGCCGCGTTGATCGCCGCGCTCGCGTGGCTGCCGACCGGTGGGACCGGCACCCCCGACCGGACCGCGGCGACGACCCGGTCGCCGGCCGCGGGAACCGGCGGCACCGGCCCGAAGGGCGGGAAATCGCTCCTGCTCTACTGCGCCGCGGGCATTCGCAAACCCGTCGAGGCGGCGGCACGCGCGTACGAGCGCGAGTACGGCGTGCGCGTCCAGCTCCAGTTCGGCGGGTCGCAGACGCTCCTCGCCAACGCCAAGCTGACCAAGACCGGCGACCTCTACGTCCCCGCCGACGAGTCGTATATGGAACTCGCCCGGGGCGACGGGCTGCTCGACGAGTCGGCCCCGGTGGCGACGATGCGGCCGGTGCTCGCCGTCAAGCGCGGCAACCCGCGCGGCGTCCGCTCGCTCGACGACCTGACCCGCGACGGCCTGCGTCTCGGCCTGGCGGACCCGAAGGCAGCCGCCGTCGGAAAAGTGGTGCGCGAGACCCTGACCGCCGCCGGCCGCTGGCCCGCGATCGAGGCACGCGTGACCGTGACCAAGCCGACCGTGAACGACGTCGCGACCGACGTCCAACTCGGCACGATCGACGCGGCCTTCGTCTGGGACGTAACCGTGCGCCAGATGGCCGGCGAGCTCGAGACCGTCGCCGTGCCCGAGCTTGCGAGCCGTACGACGACGGTCAGCGTGGGCGTGCTGCGGTCGGCGTCCGATCCGACGGCGGCGCTGCACTTCCTCCGATACCTGTCGTCCGCGGACCGGGGCTACCCGCATTTCGCCGACGCCGGTTTCGCCGCCGCGCCCGAGGCCGACCGGTGGGCCGAATCCCCGCGCCTGACCCTCTACGCCGGCGCGATGCTCCGGCCCGCGATCGACGACACGATCACCGCCTTCGAGCGCCGCGAGGGCGTTCGCGTAGACCGCGTGTATAACGGCTGCGGGATCCTCGTCGGCCAGATGAAGATCGGCCAGCGCCCCGACGCCTACTTCGCGTGCGACCAGAGCTTCATGACGCAGGTGAAAGACCTGTTCCCACACCCGACGGACGTTTCAATCAACCAGCTCGTGATCCTCGTTCCCAAAGCAAACCCGTTCGGAGTCAAGACGCTCCGGGACCTGGCCAAGCCGGGCCTGCGGCTCGGCGTCGGGCACGAGAAGCAGTGCGCCCTGGGCGCCCTGACCGAGGAGACGCTCAAGCAGAGCGGCCTGTACAAGAACGTCCGCGCGAACGTGGTCGTCGAATCGCCCACCGGCGACCTGCTCGTCAACCAGCTTTTGACCAAGAGCCTCGACGCCGTGGTGGCGTACGTCAGCAACGCGACCGGCCACGCCGACGAGCTCACCGCCCTCAAGATCGACCTCCCCTGCGCGCTGGCGACCCAGCCGCTCGCCGTGTCCAAAGACAGCGCACACCGGCAGCTCGCGGGCCGCCTGATGGCGAGCCTCCGCTCGGCCGAATCGCGCGACCAGTTCGAGGCCTGGGGCTTCCGCTGGAGCGCGCGATGAACGCGCCCGCCCCCCCGACCGCCACCAGCACCAAGCCCCGCTCCGACCGCCCGTTCTGGATCGCGCTCAGCGTCATCGGCGGGCTTTACCTGCTGCTGATCGTCGCCATGGTCGTCGCCGAGGCGACCTATACCACCTGGCCCGCGATCCGCGACCTGCTGGGCTCCGAGACGATCCGCTTCTCGATCAAGCTGAGCCTGATCTCCTGCTCGATCACGACGATCCTCTGCCTGTGGGTGGCCACGCCCCTCGCCTACCTCCTCTCCCGCTGGGACGACGCGGCTTGGGCCCGGTGGGTCGATGACCACGTGCGTGTGCCCGTGCTCGCGCCGCTGCTCAAGCGGGCGAAGGTGCTGATCGACGCGATCATCGACATTCCGATCGTCCTCCCGCCGCTGGTCGTCGGGCTGTGCCTGCTGATCCTGTTCAGCGGGCGGCCGTTCACCTGGGTGCAGTCGCACTGGCAGATCACGTACGCGGTGCCGGCCGTGATCATCGCGCAGTTCACGGTGTCCTGCGCATTCGCCGTGCGCGCGCTGCGGGTCACGTTCGACCAGATCAACCCGCGCACCGAGCAGGTGGCGATGACGCTCGGGTGCTCGCGGAACCAGGCGTTCTGGCGGGTGACCCTGCCCGAAGCGCGGCGCGGCCTGCTCGCCGCCGCCACGCTCGCCTGGGCCAGGGCGCTGGGCGAGTTCGGCCCGATCCTCGTCTTCGCCGGCGCCACGCGCAT
>DATHXE010000879.1:0-2178 GCA_035459845.1 Tepidisphaeraceae bacterium
CCGGTGGAGGGCGTCAGCGTCGGCCACGCGATCGACGCGGACGGCAAGGGGTTCGTCATCGCCGCGTCGATCCCGCGCGCGGCCCTGCCGGCGCTCAAAACGCCGTTCGGCCCCGACCTACGCACGATGGTCAACTTCGACGCGAACCTCGGCGGCCACGACCGCTTCTGGTGGGCCAACCGCGACGGATCGGCCAACCGCGAGACGTACGACGAGCCGAGCGAGGCGCGGCTCTACCCCGGGTCGTGGGCGCCGGCGCAGTTCGTCTCGCTCGCGGGCGGGGCGGTCGTGCGCAACTGGCTCGTCTGCGGCCCGTTCGGCGGCCCCGGCGCGGAGAAGTTCAAGAACGACCCCAACGGCCCCGTGCCCGGCACGAACATCGAGATGAAGAAGGCCGTCCGCGAGTTCTGCGAGGCCGCCGTCTACCCGCCCGACACCGCCGGCGTCGACCTCGCGGCCCGGTACACGGGCGAGATGATCAAGGGCTACTGGCCCGACCCGAAGGAGGTCCGCTGGAAACCCGCCGGGGTCGCAGAGCTCGACACGCGCGTCGTCCTGGGCGGCGGCGCCCAGACGTACTACGGCGCGACGTGGGTCTACGCCCCCGCCGACACGCAGGTCGAGTTCGACCTTCAGGGTCACGCCCAGACCACGATGCGCTGGGCCGTGAACAACCACCCGGTCAAGGTGAAGACCTACGTCCCCGACCCGGCCAAGACGCACCGCCTGACGGCCAGTCAAAAGGTCGACCTCAAGCGCGGCTGGAACGCGGTAACGTTTCGCGCCTACTGCACCGGCTACGCCCCGTTCCGCGTCGGCCTGATCGTCGACGGCGCGCCGGAGCAGTTGTGGAAACTCAAGTTCACGGCCGCCCCGCCGGCGGCGCACTGATCCACAACGCCCAAGGCGGCAACGAGGAACGGCCCACCATCCGCGAAGGAAACCGAGCCGGGTCGTCCTCTCTGGCGATATGAATGGAACGGCCAGCGCCTGCTCAAGAAACCCCACAAACGGAGCTTCCGGCCGACTCAATGACGTCCCATCGATGCCCGAACCGGGCTGGGTAGGTAGCCGCCCGGCCCCGCCCGGACCTAAATACCGGCCGCCGCTTCCCGGCGCGACCGCGCCCGGCCACGTCGCTTGCCGTCTCACCCGCGTGCGGCGTAAAACCGGCAGGGCTGACGGCCGGGTGGCGGATGATGGTGGCGGGAAGGACGACCTGATGAGGGCGAGGAAGATCCTGGTGATGGGCCTACCGGGGGCGGGCAAGACGACCCTGGCGTTCGCGCTGGCCCGCGCGCTCGATGCCGTTCATTTTAACGCCGACCGCGTCCGGGCCGAGTTGTACGGCGGCGCGCTCGGGTTCGCCCCGGCGGACCGGGTCGAGCACGCGCGGCGGATGGGGTGGCTGTGCGACCGGGTCGTCGAAGCCGGACACTTCGCCGTCGCCGACTTCGTCTGCCCGACCGGTGAGGCCCGCAGGGCGTTCGGGGACGACGCGATCGTCGTCTGGGTCGACCGGGTGAGCGCGTGTGCCTACGCCGACACGAACCAACTCTTCGAGCCGCCGGCGACGTGCGACGTGAGGATCACCGCGGGCACCGTGGATGACTCGGTCCGGGCGGTCCTCGGCCGGTTAGCCTCCTGACGCGAACGACCCCGATGCACGACCGGACGCCGAAGGCGATCCTCTTCGACCTGGACTGCACGCTGACCGACCGGGCGGCGACGCTCGCGCGGTACGCGCCGGTGTTCGTCGAGCGGTTCGGGCCACAGCTTGCCGGGGCCGACTGCGGCCGGGTCGTCAGCGCATTGGCCGAGGTCGACGGCCTCGGGTATCGCCCCCGCTCCGAGTGCTGGGCGCACCTGCTCGACGCGCTCCCGTGGCGTGAACGGCCCCCCGCGCCCCGGGAATTAGAACAACTGTGGCAGGAGCGCTGGCCGGCGTGCGCGGCGGCGGCGGCCGACGTGGCGCTCGTCCTCGGCGCGCTCGGCCGGCGCGGGTACCGGCTCGGGGTGATCACGAACGGCCCGGCCGCGTCGCAGGAGCGCAAGGTCGAGGCGATCGGCGTCCGCTCCGCGCTGACCACCGTCGTCGTCTCGGGCGCGGTCGGCGTGGCCAAGCCCGACCCGGCGATCTTCCGCCTCGCCTGCGACCGGACCGGGGTCGCGGCGGCC
>DATHXE010000880.1:0-8433 GCA_035459845.1 Tepidisphaeraceae bacterium
GTCGAGGAGGATGTAGTAGTACTCCTTGAGCGAGTGGTCCGCGCCCTTGGGGGCCGGGCGGAACATCACGCCGGAGCTGCGCGACTCGACTTCGGGGTTGCAAACCGTATCCGTCACCTGCACGCCGGCCTCGTCCAGCACATATACGCACTCGACGCGGGGGAACCGGCGGATCACGCGGGCGATGACGCCGTCGAACTGGGCCACCTCGCTCACCGCCAGCTCGCACAAGATCTCGTTCAGGATGATCGAGAACCGGCGGTGCTGGAGCTTTTTCCCGTTGATCTTGGCGACCATGTACTGCTTGTAGTCGCGGGCGAGCTGGTCGACGCGCTGGGTCGCCTCCTCGACGCTGGCCGCGCCGCCGCGGTCCGGGCGGGCGAGGAAGAAGCCCTGGAGGAGGTCGGCCCCGAGCTCGAGCGAGACGATCGCCTCCTGCTGCGTCTCGATCCCCTCGGCAACCACCAGCGCGCCGGTCTTCCGCGCCAAATGCACGAGGCACTTGAGCGTTTCCTGCTTGTGGTAGTCCTGGTCGACGCCGGCGATCAGCGAGCGATCGACTTTGAGGATGTCGGGCTTGATGAGCGGGATGCGGTCGAGGTTCGAGTGGCCGGTGCCGACGTCGTCGAGCACCAGCAGGAACCCGCACTCGCGGAACCGGGCGAGCATGTCGCGCAGGCGCTTGGTGTCTTCGAACCGGCTCTCGAGCACTTCGACGGCCACGCCATTGGGCGACACCCCCCAGCGGCGGCACGTGTCGAGCAGGTTGCCCGGGCCGGGCCGCTCGTCGGCGGCGGCGGGGTCGAAGTTCAGGAAGAGGATCAGGTCGTCGTGGCGCGAGTCGAGTTTGGCAAAGTTGCGGATCGCGGTCTCACGGCACAGCCGTTCGAGCTCGGCGCGGCAGCCCTCCTCGTCCGCCATCGCGAACAGCCTGCCGGGGGCGATCAGCCGGCCCTCGCGCTCGTCGGCGGGGAGCAGGCTCCCGCGCGACAGGGCCTCGACCCCGATGATCCCGCGCGAAAGCGCCTCGAGCCCCGTGACCGACTTCTGCCGGGCCGACAGGATCGGCTGGAAGTACGTGACGACGCCGCGGGTCGCGATGATCTCGCGCGCCGACCCGGCCGGGCTCAGGGCGACCGGCCCATGACCACCGCCCATGGACTGTACGGGAGTAAACGACATCTGCGCTGTGTCCTTCCCCATTGAGGGTACGACCCGATCCGGTCGGTTGAGCGCTTCGGGCGTGCCACGCGCGCGGCGTCGTCACACGCGCGCGCCGGGCACGTGCGGGCGGGTCGTCGCGGGTTGCATCGAAGCGCTCGATCTCCGGTTGGCGCAGCGGTTCCACCCACCTGATCGGCATGCGGCGACCCCGGCTTCACTCGGGCCGGCCGATAACACGGTTTCGAACTTCTGCGGCGCGCCGCCCCGCCAGACGGATCATTCGCGCCAGTTTCACGCGGCCGTGTGGCCAATCCGTGCCGAACGCGCCAGCGGCCGACTCTTTCGCCTTCCGGCTCGATGCCGACCTCATTTAGAGTGCACCGCCGCGGAACGGCGGGACGCCCGAGGCCATCTCTTCCCCGCACGACGAGCGCCGCCGACGGAGGTGAGTGATTGGCCCCCAGCAGACTTTCGATCGACGTCGAGATCCTCGAACCGCGCCGGCTGCTCTCCGGAGTGGTCGGCACGTTGGAATCGTTCACGACGACGGCCCAATCGACCGTCGTCGGCGCGATCATCGCGACGCCGCTCAAGAAGAAGCAGGACAAGTCGCCCGAGGTCGCGCTGTACACCGGCCGGCGTGCATTGGCCGACGGCGCGTCGGCGGTCGACTTCGGCGCCGTCGTCAAGGGCGGTACCCCGCCGGCGCGAACGTTCGCGATCTTCAACTCTGGCAAGGCAACGCTGACGGTCGGCGCGGTTTCGCTGCCGGCCGGGTTCACGCTGATCGACGCGCCCGCCGGGCGGGTCAGCGCCGGCAAGTGGACGACGTTCACCGTCCGCATGGAGACGGGCACGGTCGCGACGCGATCGGGCCGGATGTCGTTCGCGACCAACGACCCCGACGAGCGCACGTTCGACGTCACGTTGACCGGCAAGGTCACGGCCCCGCCCACGCCGCAACCGCCCGCATCCACGCCCCCCACGCCGGCCGCCCCGCCGCGCGTCGCCGTCTACCTCGTCCGCCCCGAGCGCTCCGCGGTCCGCCTGACGGACGGCAACACGACCCCCGTCGAGTTTGAGCCCGCCACGGTTGGCCAGAACCCGCCCACGCGCACGTTCCGCGTCGCCAACGAGGGCGGCGGCACGCTCGCGCTCGGCCAGCTCACGCTGCCGGCGGGGTTCACGCTAATCGAGGGCCTGGGCGCGTCGCTCGCGCCCGGGCAGGTGGACGAGTTCACCGTCGCGCTGAGCACGTCCGCCGCCGGGACGCGCGGCGGGCAGGTCCGACTTACCACTTCCGACCCGGCGATCGGCGTGTTCGACTTCGCGATCGTCGGCACCGTCACGGCGCCGGCGACACCTCCGCCGACGCCCCCGCCCCCACCGCCGACCGGCGGGACGGCCGTCCTGTCGGGCGACACGCTCACCGTCACCGGCACCACCGGCGCCGACACGATCGTCCTCTCCGGCAAGAGCGCCGCGCTCGTCGTCACGATCAACGGCCGGCAGGTCGGCGGGCCGTTCGCCGGCGTCGGCAAACTCGTCGTCCGCGGCGGCGACGGCAATGACGCCATCTCCGCCTCCGCCCTCTACCTCAACGGAACCTTCGACGGCGGGCTCGGGGACGACACGATCGACGGCACCCAGGCCGACGACGTCCTGATCGGCGGCGCGGGCCACGACCTGCTCCGCGGGCTCGACGGCTTCGATAACCTCCTCGGCGGCGACGGCAACGACACCCTGATCGGCGGGGCCGGCATCGACTCCCTCCAGGGCGACACCGGCGACGACACCCTCGACGCCATCGACGGCATCGCCGACGCCCGCGTCGACGGCGGCGCCGGCTCCAATACTCTTCGCCGCGACCGCGTGGACCCAAGTTAGAGCGCCATCACGCGCGCGGCGCGCCCTCGTTTAGCCGCGACCCGCAGGGGCATGCGGCAGCGCCGCCCGCAGGGGGGCGCGCCGAGTCGTGGCCAAAGTGCCGGCGCGCAACGACTGCGGAAGTCGTCGCCTCACACCGCCACCGTCGTCTGCCCCTTCCCCAAATCCCAGCACACCGTCACCGCGTCCCCCTCCTTCAGGAATGACCCCGCCACCAACTCCTTCACCGTCCGCACTTCCTTCAACTTCACCGGCTTCCCGCCGCTCGTGATGGCCGGCGCGTTCGCCCGCGCGCCCGACACCTTCACCGTGTACGCCGGGCACGCGAACGGCGCAGTCAGCGTGACCTTCTCCCCGGCCCGCTCGATCTTTGTCAGCTCCTTCGCCGCCTGATACCGCGCCATCTCGCCCGTCGTCATCCACACCGTTCGGTCACCATAGGAAGCGTTCGTCGTCGAGATCACGCGCTTGCAGGCCTCGAACCCCGTCTTCTTCCCGTTCGAATACAGCCCCGCCCAGTGGCAGAACATGACCGCCGGGTCGCCGCGCTCGATCAACTCCTTCATCCGCCCGCCCGACGCGTCGGCCGTGATGTACTTGTCCGGCTCGGGCGGACGGTCGCCGTCCCACCCGCCGAAGTAGTCGCCGATGCCCGCCGGCACGTTGGCGATCAGTTTCAGGTTGTCGGTCCCGACGCCCTCGACGTGCTCGAGCCGCGGGCTCGTGTTTTCCTTGCCCTCGGTGATGTACTTGAAGTAGTGCGGAATCTCGGGCCCGCTCACGTCCGCCAGCGCCTGCCGAGCCCCGAGCGACAACTCGCTCTTGCACTTGTTTCCGAACCCGCCCGGCGTCGTCATTGCGTTACACGGAATCTCGGCATTCTTGAGGATCCGCACCGCGTACGCGATGTACGCCGCCATCTCGTCGACCGACTTTTTCTCGGGCGGCCAGCTGTTCTCCATCGTCGAAGAGGTCATCTCCGCCATCGGCCGGCCCGTCTTCAAATCGATCACCCGCGTGTGCGTGATCATCTCGGGCGTGATGTCCCAGTTGGGCACCATGACCTCGCGCATCAGCTTGAGCGAGTCCTGCACCTCCTGCTTGCTCCAGCCGGGCAGGTCGCCGCGGTCCAGCCACCCGACGCACGCGGGGTAGGGGACGAGCGAGTACTTCCCGCGCACGCCCGCGCCGGCGCACCACTCCCCGAACTCGCGGACGAACGCATCGGGGATCTCGCGCGGCCACTCCTTCCACGGCCGCCGGTACGCCGGGTTCTGCGGCCAGGCCGCCTTGAACTGCGGCATGCAGTAGTGCCCCATGTTCACCAGGCACGTGGAGTCATCGATGATGAACGACAGCGGCACCCGCCCGCGCGGGTGAAGCACGCTCACGCTCGCGTCCTGCGCCGGCCGCGCCCCGGCGGGCACTTCGTCCGGGCCGGGGACGTACGCCAGCGCCGCGTGGGGCGGGGCGTAGCGCGACAACACCGACCCGACCGTGATCGCCGCCACCGATTGAAGCACAGCACGACGCGAGATCTGCGACATCCGTCACCCTCCGAGAAGACCGCCGACCGACGTAGCGTGGGCTACCAGCCCACGTGTCAGATAAGTCACGACTCGTACACATGTTGAAAAGACTCATAGGCTGGTAGCCCACGCTACGGCGAACGCCCGCCCGTATCCATGGTAGACTTAATTCGGGGGGCACCTCTGTATGCGCGCGCCCGCCATCGCCATTCTCGTCTGCTTGCTCGCCAGCCCCGCCGCGCGCGCCGACCAGCCCGTCTCCTTCCGCAACGACGTCATGGCCGTGCTTTCCAAGGCCGGCTGCAACGCCGGCGGGTGCCACGGCAAAATGAATGGCCGGGGCGGCCTCAAACTCTCGCTTCGCGGCCAAGAACCGGCCGACGACCTCGCCGCCCTCACCCGCGACTTCTTCGCCCGCCGGGTCGATGCCTCAGATCCGGACAGCAGCTTGATATTGCTCAAGGCCACTGGCCGCGTCCCGCACGAGGGCGGCGTCCGCTTCAAGCCCGATTCCGACCTCTACAAGATCGTCCGCGACTGGATCGCAAGCGGTGCGCGGGCAGACAAATCCGATGCGCCGCGCCTCGTCGGCCTCGACGTCTCGCCAACCCAGCGCGTACTCATCGCGCCCGAGTCCGGCCTGAAGATCACCGCCTCCGCCCGCTTCTCCGACGGCACGACGCGCGACGTCTCCAATCTCGCCGTCTACGAGCAGTCGACCGAGCTCGCCAAAGTCGCCGCCGACGGCACTGTGACGCGCAACCGCGACGGCGAGGTCACCGTCATCGTCCGCTACCTCCAGCTCCAGCAGCCCGTCCGCCTGGCGTTCGTCCCCGCCCGCCCCGACTTCGCTTGGGCGCCGACGTTCGCGCCCGCGAACTACGTCGACGAGCACGTCCTGGCCAAGCTCCGGACGATGCGGATCAACCCGTCCGCCGCCGCAACCGACGGCGAGTTCCTCCGCCGGGCGTACCTCGATCTGCTCGGCGTCCTTCCCACCGCCGACGAGTCCCGCGCGTTCGTCGCCGACACCGCCGCCGACAAGCGCACGACGCTGATCGACGCCCTCCTCGACCGCCCCGAGTACGCCGAGCACTGGGCCCTCAAGTGGTCCGACCTGTTGCGCAACGAAGAGCGCACGCTCGACCGCAAGGGCGTGCAGGCGTTCCACCGCTGGATCAAAGAATCGTTCGTCGCCAACAAGCCGCTCGACCAGTTCGTCCGCGAGTTGATCGCCGGCAAGGGCAGCACGTACGCCAACCCGCCCGCCAACTACTACCGCGCCAACCGCGACCCCGTCACCCGCGGCGAGGCCACCGCCCAGCTCTTCCTCGGCGTCCGCCTGCAGTGCGCCCAGTGCCACAATCACCCGTTCGACCGCTGGACCCAGGACGACTACTACGGCTGGGCCGACGTCTTCGCCCGCGTCGACTACAAGGTGCTGGAGAACCGCCGACTCGACAAGAACGACTCCCACGAGTTCGTCGGCGAGCAGGTCGTCTTCGAAAAGCCCACCGGCGACATCAAGGACCCGCGCGGCGCCGACCGCAAGGTCAAACCGCGCCTGCTCGGGATTCAGACGGACTTCGCCGACTCGCAGAGCCGCCTCGACGCGCTGGGCGCGTGGGTCACCTCCCCCACCAACCCCTTCTTCGCCAAATCTCAAGCCAACCGCATCTGGTTCCACCTCATGGGCCGCGGCCTGGTCGACCCCATCGACGACTTTCGCCCGACCAACCCGCCCAGCCACCCCGAGCTGCTCGACCGCCTCGCCGCCGAGTTCACCGCGAGCCAGTTCGACGTGAAGAAGCTGATCCGCACGATCATGACGTCGCAAACGTATGGCCTCTCCGCCGAGCCGAAGGCGACCAACGCCGCCGACGACATCAACTACTCCCATGCCCTCGTCCGCCGCCTGACCGCCGAGCAGCTGCTGGACGCCCAGCACCAGGTCGCCGGCGTCCCCGCCGAGTTCGCCGGCTATCCCAAGGGCATCCGCGCCGGCCAGCTCCCCGGCGTCCGCGGCACCAGCCGCCGCGGCCCCAAGCCCACCCCCGCCGACACCTTCCTCGTCACCTTCGGCAAACCCCCGCGCGTCCAGGTGTGCGAGTGCGAGCGCTCCATGGAAACCACGCTCGGTCAAACCTTCCAAATGGTCAGCGGCCCCGGCGTATCGGCGTTGCTCGCCTCCCCCGACAGCCGCATCGCCAAGTGGATCGAGTCCGGCGCCTCCGCCGAAACGCTGATCGACGACGTCTACTGGTCCGCCCTCTCACGCCCGGCATCTGACGACGAGCGCACCGCCCTCGCCGGCCACATCGCCAAGTCAACGGACAAGCGCAAGGCCGTCGAAGACGTCCTGTGGGCGATCCTGAACTCAAAGGAGTTCGTGTTGCGAAGATAACCCATCCAATGAGCCGCGGAGCGGCGGCAGAAAGTAGCCCAGGGCGCAAGCCCTGGGTTCACGGCCGACGAGTCAACCAAGCCCCGGAGGGGCGACAGACCGCTGGTTAAAATGCCGGGCCGCCTCCGATCGACCCAACGTCACCAACCCTCCGAGTCCGACTGCGATCGCGGCGATTGCGACAATCACGATTGACCGGAGCGCCCCGATGCCCAACCGCCCCAAATCCTCCGCCTGCCCCTCCTTCCACGCCACGTCGCCCCTCTCGCGCCGCTCCCTCCTCTCCGTCGGCGGCGCGGGCCTCCTCGGCCTGACCATGCCGCGCCTCCTCCGGGCGGCCGATCCCGTCGCCGCCAAGGCCGCCGTTAAGAAGATCGCCCCCCGCGCCAAATCCGTCATCTTCCTCTACCAGTTCGGCGGCCCGTCGCAGGTCGACATGTTCGACATGAAGCCGGACGCCCCGGCCGACTACCGCAGCCCCCACAAGCCTATCTCGTCCAAGGCCGACGGCATCCAGGTCTCAGAACGCCTCCCGCGCGTCGCCAAAATCATGGACAAGGTCACGCTGATCCGCAGCGTCTCCCACACCATGAAGAACCACAACTCGGCCAGCTACTACGCCCTCACCGGCCACGCGCCACCCGTCGACGACATCCGCCTGAAGGACACCCTCGACCTCTTCCCCGCTTACGGCAGCGTCGTCGACGCCCTCGCGCCCGCGGGCGGCGAGATCCCCACCTCCGTCTCCTACCCCTACGTCATCCGCGACGGCGCCGTCACGCCCGGCCAGCACGCCAGCTTCCTCGGCAAGGCCCACGACCCGTTCTTCTTCTCGCAAGACCCCAACTCCCCCGACTTCGCTTTGCCCGAGCTCAGCCTCCCCGCCGACATGACCATCGGCCGACTCGAAGAACGCCGCGAGTTGCAGAAGCTGATCGACAAGCAATCGCGCCTGCTCGATCACTCCGCCGCCGCCCGCGGCATGGACGACTACTACATCCGCGCCATGGCGATGCTCAACAGCACGAAGATGCGGGATGCGTTCAACCTGAACGCCGAGAAGAAGGCGACGCGCGACGCCTACGGCCGCCACACCTACGGCCAATCCATGCTCCTGTCCCGCCGGCTCGTCGAGGCCGGCGCCAAGTTCGTCACCGTCTACTTCTCCGACTCGATCGGCGGGCGGCTCGACACCTCCGGCGGCTGGGACACCCACGGCTTCGACAACACCCGCATGTACCCGATCGTCGAAAAGTACCACCTCCCCATCACCGACCAGACGCTGCCGACGCTGCTCACGGACCTCGACGACCGCGGCCTGCTCGACACCACCCTCGTCATCTGGATGGGCGAGTTCGGCCGCACCCCCAAGATCAACAAGGAGGCCAGCCGCGACCACTGGCCCCAGTGCTACACCGTCCTGCTCGCCGGCGGCGGCGTGAAGCGCGG
>DATHXE010000881.1:0-1877 GCA_035459845.1 Tepidisphaeraceae bacterium
CGTCTCGATCTTGATGGTCGTCCGCACGACCGACTGGTCGACGAACAGGCGATCCCCCAGCTCGTCCCCCGCATCCATTAGAAGCATCGGTTGCGGCCGCGCCGTGTACTCCAGCTCACTCCGCACCAGCGGCCGGGCGACCACCTCGCTCCGCGTCGTCGCGTGCGAACACCCGCCCAGCGCTGTTACGGCGACGCACGAAGTCACAACGAACATAGTCGTACAAAGGCGGCGGTACATCTCAAGCCTCCAGACTTCCCTCGACGACTAGCACGCGCCGTACCGCGCGAGGCGCGATCCCCTAGGCGCAGCGCTCCCGAATGCCAACGGAGCTTGCTCCGTGGGTTGGATCACTCGGCGTTCAAGCCCGACGCCGTCTCACCTCTCACCCCATCGACCCACCCGCGCCCCCGATTAACCAGATCGCGCGAAATATCTGCGGGTCCGGGCGCGCCGGCACATGACTTCCATTCGCGCCCCCGCGATATTGAACGCCGTGACCGCACCCCGCAGGACCACGCTCGCCCTCGCCATTCTCGGACTGCTTTCCGTCACGACGCGCGCCGAGGCGCCGCCCGACCCCGACGCCCGCCGGGTCGTCGCGCAGGTCGACGCGGCCCGGCAGGCCGACGCGAAGTCCGTCTTCAAGGTCGGCTCTTTCGACGTCCGGTACGAGGTCGACCACCCCGGCCTGCCGCCGATCGCCGACCTCACCGCCGCCCCGATCGAGCTGGGCGAAACCGACGAGACCTTCGTCGTCCCGCCCGCCCTCGAGCGCCGCTGGCTCGCCGTCCAGGCCCAGGTCGGCGAGGACAACCGCCACCTCCGCTTCGCCCCGTCCAACGCGACCGTTCGGAAAACGACGATCGACGAGCTCTCGCGCACCGGCGGCCTCTACCACCCCAGCGCGATCTGGGCGGTCAACGAGCAGGTCCGCCGGTTCCTGAACGCGCGCGGCGTGCTCGGCGTGCACGCCGCCCCGGCCGACGACCAGGCCGTCGCGATGGCCGCCGGTCACGACGTCCCCCGCGCCCGCCTGACGATCTCGATCGGCCGGGTGCGCGAGGTGCGCACGACCGCCGCCGCCGCCCACCGCCCACAAGACGCCGCGCGCACCAACGCCCCCGAGCACGCGTGGGTCGCCGCGAGCTCCCCGGTGTCCGCACAGCCCGGCCGCGACCTGGTCCGCCGCGAGTTACTGGACGAGTACGTCTTCACGCTCAACCGCCACCCCGCCCGCCACGTCGACGTCGCCGTCTCGTCCGCCGGCTACCCGGGCGAGGTCATCCTCGACTACGTCATCACCGAGACCGACCCGCTCACGCTCACCGCCGAGACGTCGAACACCGGCACCAGGGACACGAACGACTGGCGGCAGCGCTTCGCGCTGCTGCACAACCAGCTCACCGGCCGAGACGACGTCCTGTCGATCGACTACGCGACCGCCGGGTTCGACGACTACCACGACGTGCGGGCGGCTTACGAATTCCCGATCTCACAGACTCGAACGGTGCGCGCCCGCGTGTACGGCGCGTTCACCGAGTTCGCCGCGTCGGATGTCGCGCTCGACCTCGGCCCCGCGTTCGACGGCACGCGCTACGCCGCCGGCGCGGAGGTCATCGCCACCGTCTTTCAACGCCGCGAGTTGTTCGTCGATGCCGTCGCGGGCCTCCGCTACGAGCACGCGGGCGCCGACACCGCCGGCACGTCCGGCAGCGCCGACTTCATCGTCCCTTACGCCGGCCTGCGCCTGGCGCGCGAGGCCGACATCGAATCGACCCGCGCCGAGATCTTTGTCGAAGGCCGCTTTCCCGGCGCGAGCCGGTCCGACCTCGACGCGCTCGGCCGCCCCGGCGCGGACGGCTCGGCGCTCGTCC
>DATHXE010000882.1:0-3102 GCA_035459845.1 Tepidisphaeraceae bacterium
CCACCTGCGTCGCCTGCTTCAGGCCCGGCGCGCCCATGAGCGCGATGTAGACCCACGGGATCGGCAGGATCGCGGCCGAGCCGTACGGCGCGCTGCTGACCATGCCGACGGGAGCACCGTCATCGGGCGACAGTGCCGGGAGGAACGGCCGCAGGTGCCGCGCGACGCCGATCGGCCCGACGCCCGGGCCGCCGCCGCCGTGCGGGATGCAGAAGGTCTTGTGCAGGTTGAGGTGGCAGACGTCGGCCCCGATGAACCCGGGCGAGGTCAGGCCGACCTGCGCGTTCATGTTGGCGCCGTCCATGTAGACCTGCCCGCCGTGCGCGTGGACGACCTTGCAGATCTCCTTGATCGTCTCTTCGAACACGCCGTGGGTGGACGGGTAGGTGACCATCAGGCACGAGAGGTTGGCCTCGTGCTCCTTGGCCTTCTTCTTCAGGTCTTCGACGTCGATGTTGCCCAGGTCGTCGCACGCGACGCCGACGGTGGTCAGCCCCGCGACCACCGCGCTCGCCGGGTTCGTCCCATGAGCGCTGGTCGGGATCAGGCAGATGTTGCGGTGACCCTGGCCCTTGGATTCGTGGAACGCGCGGATCGCCAGCAGGCCCGCATATTCACCGGCGCTGCCCGCGTTGGGCTGGAGCGAGACGCCGGCGAACCCGGTGATCTCGGCGAGCCACTTCTCCAGGTCCTTGAAGAGCTTCTGGTAGCCCTTGGCCTGATCGAGCGGGGCGTACGGGTGCAGATTCGCGAATTCCGGCCACGTGACCGGGATCATCTCGACCGTCGCGTTCAGCTTCATCGTGCACGAGCCCAGCGGGATCATCGAGAAGGCGAGCGACAGGTCGCGCGACTGCAGCTTGAAGATGTACCGGAGCAGCTCGGTCTCGCTGTGATAGCTGTTGAAGACGGGATGCATCAGGTACGGCGTCGTGCGCGTGCCGAGCGGCGGGGTCTTGGAGCTGTCGATCGCGATCTCCAGCTCGTTGACGCCGAACGGCAGCGCGTCGACGCCGTTGAACGCCTGGAGGATCGCCAGCAGCTCGGCCCGACAGACCGTCTCGTCGACGCTCACGCCGATCGTCCCGTCGGCGTACGGGCGGAGGTTGATGTTCTTCTTGAGCGCGCCTTTGAGCACGTCTGCCGCGCTCACGCCGCTGTTCGGATCGAGCTTGACGCGGAGCGTGTCGAAGAACGGCCGCGTGCCGACGTCGTGCCCGATCCGCTTGAGCCCCTCGGCCAGCACGCGGGCGGCGTTGTGCACGCGCAGCGCGATCCGCTTGAGCCCCGCCGGCCCGTGGTAGACCGCGTACATGCTCGCCATGTTCGCCAGCAGCGCCTGGGCGGTGCAGATGTTGCTCGTGGCCTTCTCGCGGCGGATGTGCTGCTCGCGCGTCTGCAGCGTGAGGCGCAGGGCGGGGTTGCCGTGCGCGTCCTTCGACACGCCGATCAGCCGGCCCGGCATCTTGCGGGCGTACTCGGTCTTGGTCGCCATGTACCCGGCGTGCGGCCCGCCGTAGCCCATCGGCACCCCGAACCGCTGCGCCGATCCCACCGCGATGTCCGCCCCGAACTCGCCCGGCGGCTTGATCAGCGTCAGCGCCAGCAGGTCCGCCGCCATCACGACCATCGCCCCGCCGTCGTGCGCCTGCTTGATCACGTTCGAGTAATCGACGACGCGCCCGTCGGTCGTCGGGTACTGCAGCAGCACGCCGACGAGCTTCTTTCCTGAACCCTGAACCCCGAACCCCGAGCCCTCGGTGCTCCCCACCACCACCTCCACCCCCTGCGATTTCGCCCGCGTCTTGACGACCGCGATCGTCTGTGGGTGGCAGTCGTCCGCGACGAAGAACACGGCCTTGGTTTCCTCGTCGCGCTCGAGCACGAGCGACCGGCACATCGCCATCGCTTCGGCCGCCGCCGTCCCCTCGTCCAGCAGGCTCGCGTTGGCGAGCGGCAGCCCGGTCAGGTCGCTGATCACCGTCTGGAAGTTCAACAGCGCCTCGAGCCGACCCTGGCTGATCTCGGCCTGGTACGGCGTGTACTGCGTGTACCAGCCCGGGTTCTCCAGGATGTTCCGCAGGATGACCGGCGGCGTGATCGTCCCGTAGTACCCCTGGCCGATGAAATTGCGGACGACCTTGTTGCGCTTGGCGATCCCGCGGAGTTCTTCGAGCAGTTCGAACTCGGCCCGCGGCTGACCCAGGCGCAGTTCCTTCGTCAGGCGAATCGCCGCCGGCACGGCCGCGTCGGAGAGCGCGCCCAGCGAGTCGTACCCGAGCACCTTCAGCATCTGCGCGGTCTCGGCGTCGCCGGGCCCGATGTGCCGCGGGACGAACACGTCCACCGGCGCGAGCAGCGTGCTCGTCGACGCGCTCGAATCCGTACCGTTCACTTGCGGCTGCTCTGGCGGGGCGATCTGCGTCATCGTGTCGTCCATGATGTCTGAGAAAAGAAGAGTCCGGCCGTCCCAGGGTGGCGGACGACCGACATCGTCGTGCGACCGGGAAAGCCAGACATTCTAGGCAAAAACGCGGTGGCGTGCCCCGCGGCGGAGCGCGCGGACGCGCCCCACCCGGGTCGCCCCTACTCTACGGAACATCGGCATCTTTGAAAGCCCGATCGAACCCGAGGGAATTCCGCTTATCGGACTCACGGATCGTAAATGCAAAAGCCCACGGTGCTTGCACCGTGGGTTTGATTCCTGGTCACGCGCGCAATGAAAAACCGCGCCGCAGGCCCAAGGGTGACTTGCCTGCCGCGCGGTCTCTCGATTGTCCGACGGGCCGCATTTCACGCGCCCGCCGATAGCTCAGAACCGCTCAGTTTAGTCGGCGGCGTCCTGGATCTTATCGCCCGCGCGCTCGACGTCGCGGCCCATGCCCTCGACCGTGTTGCACGCCGGCAGCACGAACATCGCGGACAGCACCATCACCACGCCGATGATTCGCTTGATCATGACAGTCTCCTTTAAAACAGGGAGGTGTTCGGTTCGTCGTTTTCCAGACGCACAACCCCGAGAACGGGGTCGCGGAACGGACGATGTCTCAGAGGTGCGGCCGGGGCGTTCCGAGTTCCAGCGGCCACTGCGAAATGTTCATC
>DATHXE010000883.1:0-4305 GCA_035459845.1 Tepidisphaeraceae bacterium
GGCGGTCGTGTCGCGGTGGATGGGCATGACGCCTTAAAGCTCCGGGCCGTTCCACGCCGACTCCTGTGGAGTCGGATTCCCGCGGGACGCGGGAGTATTCGTCCCCCCGTCGCGGTAGGATGCCGTCTGCGGTCGCCTGCGGAACCTGCTGCCCATGACGAACTTCTGGCTCAAACTGAAACTGTGGACCAAGGCGATCGTGTTCGGCCTGATCGGGCTGTACGTGATCGTGTTCCTGTCGCGCAACTGGAACGTGCGCGTGGCGGGGGTGCTCGACTTCGTCTTTACCGACTTCCAGAACCCGCACGTGTTGCTGCTGATGCTGTTCACGGCGGTCGTGAGCGTGATCGGGTGGTGGCTGCTGCGCACCGTCATCGGGACGATCCGCCAGTTCCGCGACCTCCGCGAGCGCGGCCGGGCGGCCCGGCTGGAAAAGGACGTGGCGGACATGAAGGCGGGGAAGGCGACGCCCTCCGTCTCGCCGGCGAAGGACGACGCGTAAGGATCGTTCCTCGCTTGACCGCATATTCCCGGGCTTTACGATGTCATCCGCGCGCCGCTCGGAGAGCGGCGCCTCGCCGTCACATCCGAACACCGAAGGAGTCGGTCGCCCATGTCCACCCCCCGCCTCGCCCTTTCGCTCGCCGCCATCGCCCTGCTCGCCGGCGGCTGTCAGAACAAGGTCCATGACGACAACATGGCCCTGCACGAGCAGAACCGGGCCCTGCAGGCCGAGTTGAACGACGCCCGCACCAAGCTCTCGGACACCGAAGGCAAGCTGAGCGCCGCCCCGACCGCCGCGACCGTCGCCCAGATGGAGGCGCGGATGCAGGAGCTGGACGCGCAGCTGAAGGCCGCCCAGGCCGCCGCCGCCGCCCAGCCCGACCCGACGACCGGGGCCAGGGGCGACCCGTCGCTCGGCGCCGGGATCGAGGCCAAGTACGACAAGGCCCGCGGGACGCTGACGGTCACGCTGCCGGGCGAGATCCTGTTCGACAGCGGCAAGGCGACGCTCAAGGCGTCGGCCGGGGCGACGCTCGACAAGATCGCCGCCGCGATCAAGAAGGACTACGGGACCAAGGCGGTCTTCATCGACGGCCACACGGACAAGTCGCCGATCACCAAGACCAAGGACCAGTGGGAGGACAACTGGGACTTGGCCGCCACCCGGGCGAACGCGGTCCGCAAGCACCTGGTGACCAAGGGCGTAGACGCGAAGAACCTGAACCTGCGGTCGTTCGGCCCCAACCGCCTGAAGGCGACGGACGGGCAGAGCCGGCGCGTCGAGATCGTCGTGCAGGTCGGGTAATGGCCCTACCGCTTGCGGCTTAGCGACATCGAGAACATGAAGACCCACGGATTCGTCCGTGGGTTTTTTCGTGCGCCCGTCGCCCTCACCAGAGTTAATTGACACTGATCCCCCCCCCACCTACATTCGGACTCATGCGATCTCGACCGTGGTGCGGCCCCTGTTTTTCGTTGCCCGTGGCGGTCGCGCTGGTCGTCTTCGCCGGCGGGTGTCAGCCCGCCCCGCGCGAGGACCGGGTCGGCGCAGACGCCGCGCTGTTCGGCCCGGCCGACCTCCGCCTGCACCCGTTCACGGCCGTGAAGGACTTCGACGGCGACGCCAAGCCGGACGGCGTCGAGGCCCTGATCGAACTCCAGGACCGGTTCCGCGACCCGACCAAGTCGACCGGCACGGTCATCTTCGAACTCTACGACTTCCAGCAGGCCCGGCCCGACCCGCGCGGGCAGCGGCTGGCGTACTGGCGCGCCCCCCTGCTCACGCTCGAAGAGCAGCGCGCCCGCTGGAACCGCATCTCCCGCACGTACAGCTTCCAGCTCGAGTACCCGGGCATCAGCATGAACAAGAGCTACGTGCTGCAGGCGTGGTTCGAGCATTCGGGCAAGCGGCTGACGAGCCAGGTCGTGCTCGAGCGGCAGGACCCGGTGAAGGAAGAGACGACGGCCGGCGGTGGCGCGACGTCCAAGCCCACGACGCGCCCGACGACGACCACCGCCCCGGCGCCGTACCAGCCCGGGACGCGCACCCCGGCTCCCTGACGTGTCCCCCATGGCCACCGGAGGTGGCCGAGCCGCTTTGGGGATGAAGGGGAACCCTATCGTGAGAGATTCCGTACCCGATCTCCGCTCGCTCGCGCCGGTGCCCGCACTCCTGGCGCGCCTTGGGGGAGAGCTCGCCGCGTTCGCGCGCCGGGCGGACGGCACGCGCGCCCCGGTCCGCGTCGCGCGGGCCCCGGGGCGGCTGGACGTCATGGGCGGGGTCGCGGACTACACCGGGTCGCTCGTGTGCGAGATGCCGCTGGCCCGCGCCGCCGCCGTCGCGCTGGCGGCCCGCGACGACCGCGACGTCCAGGTGTTCTCGTTCAACCTGCTCGACGAGCACAAGCCGTTCACGGCGCGGATGTCGCTGGACGCGCTGGCGGCCGCGTCGGCCGAGTCGCTCGGGCGCGACTTCGCCGCCGACCCGCAGCGGCTGTGGGCCGCCTACCTCGTCGGCTGCCTGTTCGTCCTCCACGAGCAAAAGTACGTCGACTTGCGCGACCCGCGCGTCACCGGGATCGACCTGGCTCTGCTGTCCGACGTCCCGCCGGGCGCGGGGATCTCGTCGTCGGCCGCGATCACGGTCGCGACGATGCTCGCGCTGGTCGATCACTTCGGGCTTCGCGATCGCATCGACGGAATGGCGCTCGCCGCGCTCTGCCAACAGGTCGAGAACCGCATCGCCGGGGCGCCGTGCGGAATCATGGACCAGGCGACGGCGGCGCTGGGTACGCCCGGCGAGTTGTTCCGCCTGCTCTGCCAGCCGCACCAGCTGCTCGACCCGCTGCCGCTGCCGCCCGGCGTGCGCGTCGTCGGGGTCGACACGGGCGTGCGCCACTGGGTGAGCGGCGGGCAGTACGGGCGCACCCGCGCGGCCGCGTTCATGGGCCACCGCCTGATCCTCGACCGCATGCGCAAGATGGGCCGGATCAACGGCAAGGAGCTCGTCGGCGACCCGCTCGACGGGTACCTCGCCAACCTCCCGCTGCAGGACTACAAGGACTTCTTCCGCCCGTACCTGCCGGCCGTGCTGTCGGGCGCGCAGTTTGTCGCCGAGTTCGGCGCGACGGTCGACCCGGTCTCGCGCGTCGAGGCCGATGCCGACTACGCCGTCCAGACCGCGACCGACCACCACGTGCACGACGCCGAGCGCGTGCGGAACTTCGTCAAGTTCATCGAGAAGGCGAACGCGCTGACGCCCGGCACGCCCGAGCGGAGCAAGTACCTCGACATGGCCGGCCACCTCATGTACGCCAGCCACGTCTCGTACACGCGGGACGCGCTGCTGGGCGCGCCCGAGGCCGACGTCATGGTCGACCTGGTCCGCAAGATGGAGCGGACGGCGAAGTTCTACGGCGCCCGCATCACCGGCGCCGGCCAGGGCGGGACCGTCGCCGTCCTCTGCGCCGAAGGCGACCGCACCGACTCGGGATTGGCGGACCTGATGGCGGAGTACACCCGGCAGACCGGCAAGACGCCGACCCTGTTCGCCGGCACCAGCCCGGGGGCGTGGTGGACGGGGACGGCGGTGGTCTAAAGCCGCGACGAGCGCCCTTCCGGGTGCCATGGGTGCCATGCCCTCGCGAGCCGCCAACGGAGTCGATCGCGCGAGCCCGCCGTCGGCTCGCGTGGGCATGCCCCAGCGGCGCTAGGCTTCCAAGTCGCGGCTCATAACGCCGTTCGTTTCTCGAATCGGGCGCATCCGGGGCATGCCCACGCCCCGCGAATGTCCCTTTACCCTCAGATAGCCACCTGGCGCGGTGCGAGGGCATGGCACCCGGACTTCCGCCCTCCGCCGCTCTACTTCCTTCTATACAACTCCGTCCACCGCGCCCCCGGCAATTCCACGCGCTCGTACCGCGCCGCCAGGTCTGCCTCCAGGCGCGCCGCATCGGTCAGGCGATCGAGTGCCGCTCGCACGTCACGGGCCGCGCCCGCGTCCGCGTAAGCCGTCACCCAGCCGCGGAGGGCTTCGACGAACTCCGCCGCCAGCGCGTCCGCCCGTTGGTCCGGCGCCCGGCCCCAGATCAGCACGTAATCGACGCGCCCGCCCGCGCGCTCGAACTCGTCGAACAGCACCCGCGGCGGGATCTGCTCGAGCCCGTTCCCGCTCGTCAGGTGCGCGAACGGGCTGACCTCGTCCCGGAACCGCACGGGGAAGTGGTCCGTCCGCGCCTCGTAGTTTCGAAGGTCGACCGCGCCGCGGCGGACGGCGACGTACCCGCTGGCCATGTAGAACGG
>DATHXE010000884.1:0-9021 GCA_035459845.1 Tepidisphaeraceae bacterium
GGCGGTTTGGAGCGGGGCGTGGCGGACGCCGAGGTACCCCGCCTTCTGTGGCGTCGACGGGACGGCGACGTACGGCGGCAGGTCCGGCGCACCGGGCAACTCTTTCGTAACGACCGCGCCGAGGCCGGGGTAGATCAGCGACGGGATCGGGCGGTTGCCCGTGTTGAGGTATTCGGTGCCGAGCTCGTGGCCGGCGAGCGTGTGGCTGATGCCGTGGACGATGGCGAACTTGTCGGCGCACTTGGCGAGGTTGGGGAGATGCTCGCAGATTTGGACGCCGGCGACGTTAGTGGCGATCGGCTTGAACTCCCCGCGCAGTTCGGCGGGCGCGTCCGGCTTCATGTCGAACGTGTCCATGTGGGGCGGGCCGCCGCCGAGGAACACGAAGATGGCGGACTTGGCCCTGGCTTTCGGGTTCAGCGCGTCGGCGTGGGTGAGGCGGAGGTAGCCTGGCAGCGTGAGCCCGAGGGAGGCGATCGCGCCAACACGGAGGATGTCGCGGCGGGAGACGCGGTCGCAATAGCGGTTGGGAGAGGTCATGGTGAATCCGAAGATTGGCCGCAAAGACGCAAAGATCGCGAAGCAAATTGCGAAAGGCGCTGCACCGTCATCCTGAGGTACTCCGAAGGATCTAGCCTCGAGCTTCCAGGCCGTCTCGCCAATGTCGGGGGGACGTGAACTGCCGGCTAGATCCTTCGGCACCGTTGCGCTAATGGTTCACTACGAATTCCTTCGTGTTGATCAGGGCCCACATCAGGTCGCGCAGCGCCGCCGTTCGATCGCCTGCAGACAGATGCCCGCGCGCGACAGTCATTTCATTCTCATCCGGCAACCGCGAGAGCGTCCGCAGATACGCCTGCCGGACCAAATCATCGTTCTTTAGAGTTTTGTCCGACGCGACCTGCTTGATCCACCCTTCCTTCCGATCCAACAGCGTAAGCACGTCCGGGTCGTTCCTCAGATACGCGGTTTGGAGCAAGCTGGGCTCGGTCGAGCGTTCGCAGTCGCAATTGATGGCCCGCGGCGGCTTGCCGAAGAGGGTGACGGCGTACCCGCCGGGGTCGCGGCCGGAGACGTGAGCGCTGCTGACGCCGATCAGCCGCGTGTTGACCGGATCGGCGTCGAGCTTGGCGCGCTCGGCGTCGGAGGCGGTGGCAAGGACGACCGCGTCATACGCGACTTCCGCGGGCAGGCGGCGGATGACGGCGCGGCTGAAGTTGCGCTCGTCGAGGCGGTTGGTGTCGTTGGGCCGCCAACTCGCCTGGTAGGCGCGGCTCGTGGTGATCTGACGGTGGATCCAGCGGACGTCGTAGCCGCTCTGCACGAACCCCTCGGCGAGATAGTTCAGAAGCGGTTTGTTCGACGGCGGGTTGGCCAGGTTCAGGTCGTCGGTCGGCTCGATCAGGCCGACGTTGAAATATCCGGCCCAGACGCGGTTGACGAACGCGCGGGCGAAGTAGGGGTTGTCGGGCTGGCGCATCCAGTCCATGAGGGGCTGGCGGGGGTCGTCGTACCGGTTGGCCATGACCTCTTCGCCGCCGAGGAGGCGGGGGGTGATGACGCGGCCGGACGGGCCGGCCTTGGCCTTGGCGGGTTTGGCGGCGGGCTTGGCGGGGGCGGGGACGGTGAGTTCCTTGAAGGGGAGCGTCTTGCCGGCGGCGAGGAGGTCGACGAACTTGCGCTTGTACCCGCCGGAGTCCTCGTCGAGTGTGCCCAGGCCGAGCGCCTGCTTCATCTCCTGGGTCTTCCTGCGGTCGCCACCGCCGGCGCGCACGCCGTTGAAGAACGCGGCGAACTGGTCGAAGTCCTGCTTCGTCCACTGGTCGTATGGGTGTTTGTGGCACTGGGCGCACTGGAGGTTGACGCCGAGGAACGCGTGGGCGAACGCGAGGGATTTGGCGTCTGGGTTGCCGAGCGTGCGGCGCGTCCAGAACCAGGGCATGGTCGGGCGGGCGGCGAAGTCGGCGGGGTCCTTGGCGCGGAAGTACGCGCTCATGTCGGCGCTGAACTGCTCGTAGGTCTGCCCGGACTGCGGGCGGGCGGTCGCCAGGACGATGCCCTCGACGATCTGGTCGTAGGGCGTGTTGTCGGCGAGGCGGCGGTAGAGCCAGTGGTACCACTGGCCGGCCTTGGCCTTGTTCAGCCCTTGCTCGCCGCCGAGCGGGCCGGTGCGGTCGGAGGCGCCGGTCCAGTCGCACAGGCGCGTGGCCCACCAGGCGGCGTACTGCGGGCGCTTGAGGAGCTGGTCGATCTTGAACGCGCGCTTGTCCGGCGAGGGGTCGGCGAGGAAGGCGGTGACCTCGGCGGCGGACGGGAGCGTGCCGGTCAGGTCGAGGCTGAGCCGGCGGAGGAACTCGGCGTCGGTGCACACGTCGGCGGGCACCACGCCCAGCTTCCGCAGCTTGGCGACGATGAGCTCATCGACCTTGATGGGCGTCGGGATGTTCGGGTAGGCGGGGCCGTGCTTGTCGGAGACGGGGAGGATCGCGGGGATGGCGGCGACGCCGTTGTCGTAAAACGCGACGACGTGGGTGTCGCCGGGCCCGGCGGCGGTGACGACGCCGGCGTCGGAGATCGTCGCGATCGTCTCGTCGTTCGTGCGGAAACGGGCGAGGGGGGTGACGTCTTCCCGCGAGCCGTCGTCCCACTTGGCGATGACTTTCAGTTTGGCGGTCTGACCCTTGGCGGCGAAGACGAGCTCTTTGGGCTCGACCTCGAGGGCCGCGAACTCGACGTCCGTTTCCTTGTGACCGACCGCCCCCGCGGCGATCCAACGGCTCACGAGGTTGTACTGCCACGCGCCAACGTCCATGCGCTTGCCGCCCTTGTGCGGGTCGGTCTTGGTCGGCTTGCGGAGGATCAGGCTGTCGGCCGGATCTTTCCGGTCGACGCGCGGTTCCTTTCCGCCGGTGAGGGCGGCGTGATCGGCGGCAAAGTCGTAACCGAAGAGGGAAAGGCGAAGGTCGCCCTGACCTTGAAACGAGCCGTGGCAGGATCGGCCGTTGCAGCCGAGTTGGCTGAGGACGGGAATGACGTGCCGCTGGAAGGACGGGACTTCCTCGCCGGCCGAGGTGGCGAAGCGCTTGTCGGCGGGCGCGAGTTCGGCGTCGGCCGGCGTGTTCGCGGCGCGCGCGGGCTCGGTGATGCGGGATGCGAACGGCACCGCGCAGGTGCAGATGAACGCCGCGAGCACGGCCAGTCGTCGCATCCCGTTCCTCCCAGTGAGGCCCGCGTCCGCCCGCGGGCACTTATTGATAGTGGCGGGCGGGTAGGGCGTTGTGCGGACGATAGGCGAACGTCGCGCTTGACGGGTCGCCTATGATTCGGGGTGTGTTCGGGGCGGGCCGAACGGGTGCGACAACGGACGCCCTCGCGGATGTTACACAGTAGTGAATTGCGGCGAGGGCCGGACGGCGGGCTAGAATAACCGCCGTCCGCGGGACGTTGTGTGCGGGCGACGGGTGACGGTCGACGGGCGAATTGCAGTCGTGAGACGGAGTACGGCGTATGAAGCGATGGCGTTGGCGGGCATTGTCGACGGCGGTCCTGGCGGCGGCGTTCGGGGTGGCGGGGGCGTCGCCCGTGCGCGCGGACGAACCGACGAAAAACGCGACGCCGAAGGTCGAAGCGCAACCGGTTGCGCCGTCGACCAAGCCGGGCGTCGCGGCGACCGCGCCGACGACCAAGCCCGCGACCACGACTGCCGTCGCGACGCCTAAGCCCAAGCCGATCCCGCCCGCGCCCCAGGTCGCCGGCGCGCCGGCGCTCCCGCCCGAGTTTGACAAGGCCAACCCGGAGACTGCCGCCGACCTCAAGGCGCTTCAGGAGCAGGTCAAGACGATCGTCGCCAAGGTGAGTCCGACGGTGGTCGGGCTGCGCGTCGGGGGCGGGCAGGGGAGCGGCGTCATCATCACGGACGACGGGTATGTGATGACCGCCGGCCACGTGAACGGCGCCCCCGGGCGCGACGTGGTCGTCCTGCTGCAAGACGGGAAGAGCGTGAAGGCCAAATCGCTGGGCGTGAACTACGCGATCGACAGCGGACTGGTGAAGATCGACGCGCCAGGGCCGCTGCCGGGGGGTAAGTGGCCGTTCGCGCCGTTGGCCAAGTCGTCCGAGCTGAAGCGCGGGCAATGGGCGATCGCGCTGGGGCACCCGGGCGGGTATCGGCAGTCGCGGCCGGCGCCGCTGCGGCTGGGCAAGGTGTCGGTCGTCACACCGACCGTGCTCCGCACGGACTGCACGCTGGTCGGCGGCGATTCGGGCGGGCCGCTGTTCGATTTGCAGGGGCGCGTCATCGGGATCCACAGCCGCATCGGGCAGGGCCTGGCGGACAACATGCACGTCCCGGCGGACACGTACCGCGACACGTGGGAGCAACTCGCCCGGGGCGATTCGTGGGGCCTGCCGGCGTTCGCGCGGTCGACGGCGTACCTGGGCGTCCAACTCGACCAGGCGTCACCCGACTGCAAGATCGGCGAGGTCTTCCCCGAGAGCCCGGCCGCCAAGGCGGGGGTCAGGGCGGGCGACGTGATCACTAAGCTCGACGGGCAGCGCGTCGCCAACTACGGCGAACTGCTGCTTAAGCTCGGCAAAAAGAAGCCCGGCGACGAGGCCGCGATCGAGGTGCAGCGCGGGATCGAGTCGGTCAAGCTCAAGGCCATGCTGACCAAGCGGCCCGAGGCGAAGTAGTTGTGAGTTGAAAAGTTTAGCCGCGACCCGGAGAGCAAGCGTAGCGCCGCCCGCAGGGGAGCGGGAGAGCGCGGAAGTAGCAAGAGACGTGAGCGACCTATGACGACATCGAACAGTCGGTGGAATCTGCTGCGTGGATTTGCGGTTTCGACGGTTGCCCTGGCGCTGTGCTTCGACGCCTTCGCCCAACCCGCGCCCGGCGCCGAGCGCCCGTCGCGGCGTCCGCGCACCGAAACCGTTGGGTTCAAGGAGAACCCGAAGGTCTGGGCCGTGTTCCGCGACGTCGTCCGCGGGCCCGGCGAGGCGGTCGTGCGGATCAAGTCCGACGGCAAGGACATCGCGCTGGGCACGGTCGTGGCCGCCGACGGGCTGATCGTGACCAAGCACTCCGAATTGCCGGTGGGCCAGGCGCCCGTGCTCGTTCGGCTGCGCGACGGGCGTGAGCTGCCGGCGAAGGTGACGGCGGTCGATTCCAAGCTCGACCTGGCGCTCCTGAAGATCGAGGCGACGGGCCTGAAGACCGCCGAGTTCGCCGACAGCAAGGTGGCGGTGGTCGGCAACCTGCTGGCCGCCCCGGGGCCGGATCAGGACCCGGTCGCCGTGGGCGTGGTGAGCGTGGCCACGCGCATGGTCAAGCCGCGCGAATTGCCGTCGTCAATGCCGCCGAAGGACTCGGGCTTCCTGGGCGTCGGGCTCGAGGAGGCCGAGGGCGGGGCGAAGATCATGTCCGTCCTGGGGAACAGCGCGGCGGAGAAGGCCGGACTGAAGATCAACGACGTGGTCACGCTGATCGCGGACACGGCGATTATCGACACCGAGACGATGATCAACACGATCCAGCACCACAAGCCGGGCGAGGTCGTGGCGATCAAGATCAAGCGCGACGGCCAGGAGCAGGAGTTCCGGGTGACGCTCGGCCAGCGCCCGCCGGAAGACCCGCGGTCGGCCCGCCGCGACTACCAGAACAAGCTCGGCAGCGAGCTGTCGAACCGCCGGGGCGGGTTTCCGGCGATCCTGCAGAGCGACATGGTCGTCAAGCCGACCGACTGCGGCGGACCGGTCGTCGACCTCGACGGCCGGGTGATCGGCCTCTCGATCGCCCGCGCGGGTCGGACCGAGAGCTACGTGCTCCCGGGAGAGCTGGTGAAAAAGGCGGTCGACGAGATGAAGGCGGGGCGCGTGGCGGCGGGGCCGGAGAAGAAGTGAGCGAGGGGAACGCACCCGCGCCGCGGGCGCCGTACGACGCGATCGTCGACCATTGGGACTCGGCCCGCGCGCAGTTCCTTCCGAAGGAGCGGGGGTATCTCGACATGGTGCTGGCCGGCGCGCCGGCGGGGGCGGCGGTCCTCGACCTGGGATGCGGGACGGGTCGACCGATTGCCGCCGAGGTTGTCGCGCGCGGGTACCGCGTCATCGGCGTCGACGGCTCGTGGGCCCAGCTCGACCGCGCCAGGCGACACGTGCCGAGCGGGTTGTGGGTGCAGGCGGACCTAGTGACGGTCGAGTTAACCGGCCCGTTCGCGGCGGCGATCTGCTGGGACGCGCTGTTCCACGTCGGGCGGGCGCACCACGCCGGCGTCCTGCGGAAGCTCCACCGCTGCCTCGCGCCCGGCGGGCGCGTCATGATCAGCAGCGGCGGGTCGGATGCCGAGGTCCCCGCGTTCACCGACACGATGTACGGTCACACGTTCTTTTACGACGCGTACACCGTCGACGAGATGAGAAGGGTGGTGCGCGAGGCGGGCTTCGAAGTGCTGCTCGCGGAACTGGCGATCGAGCCGGACGGGGGACGGGATAAGGGAAAGCTCGTGATCGTCGCCGCGAAACGGTGAGGCGGAGAGGAGTACGCCTCGTCGTGTTCCCCGTCTGGACTGTGACGCGCGTCTCTCGATAATGTCGCTCGCACATTCACCGAAGGAGCGACATGGCGGACGTTTCGATCAAGGACGCGCTGGCGGGCCGACCGGGCGAGGGCGCGGAGGTCACGGTCAAGGGATGGGTGCGCACGCGCCGGGATTCCAAGGGCGGGTTCTCGTTCGTGTCGGTCAACGACGGGTCGTGCTTCGATTCCGTCCAGGCCGTGTGCGCGAACGCGCTGGCGAACTACGCCGACGAGGTCGCGAAACTGACGGCCGGGTGCGCCGTGGAAATCACCGGCACGCTCGTAAAGGGGCAGGGCAAGACCCAGGCGTTCGAGATCCAGGCGTCGGCCGTCAAGGTGCACGGGTGGGTCGACGACCCCGAGACGTACCCGATCCAGCCCAAGCCCCACACGATGGAGTATTTGCGCGAGGTCGCTCATTTGCGCCCGCGAACGAACACGTTCGGCGCCGTCACGCGCGTGCGGAACACGCTGGCGATGGCCGTCCACCGGTTCTTCCAGGAGCACGGGTTTTACTGGATCCACACGCCGATCATCACGGCCAACGACGCCGAGGGCGCCGGCGCCATGTTCCGCGTCAGCACGCTGGACCTGGCGAACGTCCCGCGCACGCCGGACGGGCACGTCGACTACTCCAAGGACTTCTTCGGCAAGCCCACCAACCTCACCGTCTCGGGCCAGCTCAGCGTCGAGACGCACTGCATGGCGATGAGCAAGGTGTACACGTTCGGGCCGACGTTCCGGGCGGAGAACTCGAACACCGCGCGGCACCTGGCCGAGTTCTGGATGATCGAGCCGGAGATCGCGTTCGCCGACCTGAAAGCCGACGCGGACCTGGCCGAGGCGTTCCTGAAGTACATCTTCAAGGCCGTGCTCGACGAGCGGCAGGACGACATGAAGTTCTTCGTCGAGCGGATCGACAAGGAGTGCGTGTCGCGGCTCGAGAAGTTCGTCGATTCGAGCTTCGAGCGGATCGATTACACCGACGCGATCAAGGCCCTCGAAAACAGCGGCCAGAAGTTCGAGTTCCCCGTCAAGTGGGGCATCGACATGCAGTCCGAGCACGAGCGCTGGCTGACGGAAAAACACGTCGGCCGGCCCGTCGTGGTGATGAACTACCCCAAGGACATCAAGGCGTTCTACATGCGCCTGAACGACGACGGAAAGACTGTCGCCGCGATGGACGTGCTCGCCCCCGGCATCGGCGAGATCATCGGCGGGAGCCAGCGCGAGGAGCGCCTCGACGTGCTCGACGCGCGCATGATCTCCATGGGCCTGGACCCCAAGGCGTACGGCTGGTACCGCGACCTCCGCCGCTACGGCACCGTCCCCCACGCCGGCTTCGGCCTCGGGTTCGAGCGCACGATCATCTACGCGACCGGCATGGCCAACATCCGCGACGTGATCCCCTTCCCCCGCACCCCGGGCCACGCGGAGTTCTGACGCCCGCCTCGCGCCATCCGTTGTCGAAGTCGAAGGACGTACTTCGCGGTCGCACCGAAGCTGCACGCGGGCGCTACTTCCCCCCGCAACACTTCTTGTACTTCTTCCCGCTCCCGCACGGGCACGGGTCGTTCCGCCCGACCTTCGGCGCGTCGCGGCGGATCGTCTGCGCGACCGGCGGCAGGTACGCCGACACGGCGTCGGGCAACTCCGGTACGGGCGAGTCCAACCCGAATTCCTCGTCCGCCTCTTCATCCTCGAAATCGTCGTCCTCCTCGTCGCCCACGTCTTCCGGCAGGCCGTCGAGTCGGCGGCGCCACGCCGCCAGCGTCGCCTCGCTCGGCTGCGTCAGCAGGTGCCGGGTCCGCTTGTCCTCCGCCACGATCTTGTCGACGTGCCGCCGCCACTGCTTCGACTCCGGTAACGTCCGCCCGGTCATCTCCGCGACGACGACGCACGAGTACCGCAGATCACCCCACATCGGATCGGACGGGCCGTCGCGCGCCTGACCGTACAACAAGTCGAACCCCTCGCCGGTCGGGATAAGCGCCTCAAGCGCGGCGTACGCCGCGTCGTCGACTTCCTTCTCCGCCGCCTCGCCGCTGCCGATCAACTCAAGCAGGGCCCGCTCGGCTTCCGGCGCCTTGATCCGCCCCAGCGCCTCGGTCGCGTGCAGCCCCGCGTGCCAGGGCGCTTCGCGGGCGAGCGCCGCCAGCGGCCCGACCGTGCTCGCCCCGCCGATGAGCGGGATGATCCGCGCGCACGCCTCGTGCACCGCGTCGTCGTCTTCCGGCACCGTCCGGAGACGCCCGATCACCGCGTCCAGCGCCGGCGCGTACCGCGCCTCCTCGATCACGTCGAAACAGAACACGTCCGTCCAGTCGAACGCCTCGGCGTCCGGGTCGTAGTCGCCCAGCGCCGCCGTGGCCCGCTCCGGACCGCCCGGCGTGCGGGCGATCGCCCCGACCAGCAGGGCCCGCGCCGGTTCGTCCAACTCGTCCAGG
>DATHXE010000885.1:0-4850 GCA_035459845.1 Tepidisphaeraceae bacterium
TCGGCAGCAGATTAAACGCCTGGAAGACGAAACCGACGTTGAGCCGGCGGAACTCGGTTTTGCCGCTCGCCCCCAGGGCTAGAAGGTCTTGACCCAGCACGCGGCAGTCGCCGCCGTCCTGGTCGAGGATGCCGGCGACGACGGAGATGAGCGTGGTCTTCCCGCAGCCCGATGGCCCGACGAGCATGAGGAGCTCGCCCTTGTAGACGTCGAGGTCGACCCCGCGGAGGGCGTGGACCTTCGAGGTGCCAGTGCCGTAGGTCTTGGTGATCCCGCGGCAACGCACGGCGACGTTCGGCGGCACCGGCGTCGGGGCGTCGAGGTTGGTGTAAGGTAGGACGGTGGAACTCATCGGATCACCTGTCGGCGAGCCCGCTTTAGCGGGCGGGTCGCGAAGCGAATCGAACCGGCGCACGGCGCGTCACCTTACGACTTGAACACGATCGCGGGCTCGAGCTTGATCACCTTCCGGATGCTGATGAGCGACGCGAACACGCAGATCAACGTGACCGCGACGCCCGTCACAACGAGGACCTGCCACGGGAGCAGAAACGCGAGCTCGGAGTTGCGGGCGAGGTAGCCGATGAGGGCGGCGGCGCCGACGCCCAGGCCGTAGCCGATACTTCCGACGAGCAGGCCCTGGAGGAGGATCATGCGGAGGAGCAGGCCGTTGCCCGCGCCCATGGCCTTGAGCGCGCCGAAGTGCTTGAGGTTGTCGAGCGTAAAGTTGTAGAACGTCTGCCCGGCGATCGCGGTGCCGACGACGAACCCGAGCGCCACGGCGATGCCGAAGTTGATGGGGATGCCCGTGTACTTCATGAAGTACCAGACGGTCTTCTCCTTGAACTCGGCGGCGGTCAGGGCGGTCAGGCCGGTCTGCTTGAAGATGCGGTCGCAGAGCGCGGCCTTGGCGACGCCGGGCTTGGCGCGCACCAGGACGAAGGAGAGGAGCTTGCGCTCCTTGGGGGCGAAGCGGGTGGCGCGGGTGTAGGTGGTGTAGACGACCGGCTGGGACTGAAACGTGCGGGAGACCCGGCAGGTGCCGACGACGATCGCGCGGTTGTCGTTGAGCTCGAGCGTGTCGCCGATCTTGAGCGGGATCTTGGTGCCGTCGGGGCCGGGTTTGGCGAGCTTGGTGGCCGCGCCGACGTCGTCGACGATCACGCCGTCGGCGCGGCGGAGGTCGGCGAGCTGGCCGGCGATCATGGTGGGCGGGCCGCCGATGAGGGTGGCGTCGTCGAGGCCGAAGACGTTGCACGTCTGGAACTCGCCGGACTCGAGGCGCGCCTTGATCAGGCCCTTATAGAGGGGGACGGCCCACTCGACGCCGTCGATCCCGCGGACGCGGAAGAGCGTGGTGTCCTGGAGGGGCTTGAGGTCGTCGATGAACTGAACCTTGGGGTCCATGACCCAGATGTCGGGGAGCCCGAGGTCGGTGACGGCGCCGTAGGTGCGGGAGAGCAGGCCGAAGAAGATCGCGAGCTGCTGGGTGATCAGGAGGGAGGCGAACGTGATCCCCATGATGATCCCGAGGTACTTGGCCCGGTCGCCGATGAGCATTTTGATGGCGATGGAGTTCATGGATGGGGGAGGGGGAAAACGAAAAGACGAAAAGACGTAACGGGCTATGGTGGTGAACTTAACTAAGGGGCGCTCTTTACGTTTTTCGTCTTTTTGTTTGTGGAGCGGTCGCCCTGATCCCCGCGAGCGAGAACCGCGTGATGTGGGCGGCGAGCACGTCGACGTCGGCGGCGGTGTGGGGCTGGTTCGGGAACAGGCGGGCCGTGATCGGGGCGCCGAAGTGATAGAAGAGGCACTGGCCGACGATCGAGGAGCAGACGGCGCGGAGGGCGGGGGCCGGCGGGGTGCCGGGGGCAGGCGCGGCGGCGGATTTGTCGCCCATGAGCTGGCGGACGATGCCCATCAGGCCCAGGAAGTGGGGCTGGATGTGCTCGTGGACCAGCACGTCCAACGCCGGCGTGGGCTCGGCCAATTCGCGGGCCATCAGGCGGGCGTGCCAGGCGGGCCGGCCGGTGTCGAGCAGGCGGAGGAGGAACGACCGGACGAACGCCTCGAGGCGCTTGGCGGGCGCGGCGGTGGGCGGCAGGCCCATGTCGGGCGGGTACTTCTCAATCGCGCACCCGTGGGCGTAGCGGAGCACGGCCGTGTACAGGGCCTGCTTGTCGCCGAAGTGGTAGTTGACGGCGGCGACGTTGGCGCCGGCGCGGGTGGAGATGTCGCGGATGGTGGCGGCGCGGAAGCCGAGCTCGGCAAAGACCTCGCCGGCGGCCTCGACCAGGCGGTCGCGGGTAGTGATGTCGGAGGGAGCGATGGTCATAAGTTAAACGTCTGTTTGAAATGATAGGTTAAAACGGTTGTTTGGATTGTCAAGAAGTTTTTCGCGTGTGACCCGATCGGGGCGGTGATATGGTTAGTGGGTGCTACGTTAATTCGGTGTGGTCTCTGCCAGGAGGTTCTCGATGCGATGGGTGATGCTGGTCGCGTGCGTCGTGTTGGCTGGGAGCGCGTCGGCTCTGGAGCGCGTGGAGGTCGCGAAGGACGCCAAGGGCTTCGTGCTCGCGCCGTCCGGGAAGGCGTTCGTGCCGTGGGGGCTGAACTACGGGAACAACCACCGCCTGATCGAGGACTTCTGGGACGCCGAGTGGGCGACGGTCGAGGGCGACTGGGCCGAGATGAAGGCGATGGGCGCCAACGTCGTCCGCGTGCACCTGCAGTTCGGGAAGTTCATGAAGTCGGCGGACCGGCCCAGCGAGAAGTCGCTGGCGCTGCTGGCGAAACTGCTGGCGCTGTCGGAGAAGGCGGGGATCTACGTGGATGTCACCGGCCTCGCGTGCTACCGCAAGGCGGACGTGCCGGGGTGGTACGACTCGCTCTCGGAGACCGACCGGTGGGCGGCGCAGGCGGTCTTCTGGCGGGCGGTGGCGAAGGTGGGGGCGAAGAGTAGCGCCGTGTTCTGCTACGACCTGATGAACGAGCCGATCACCGCGGGCGGGAAGCGCGCGGCGGGCGCGTGGTACTCGGGCAAGACGCTCGGCGAGTACGACTTCATCCAGGTGCTGTCGCTCGACCAGGGCGGCCGCAAGCGCGAAGAGGTCGGCCGCGACTGGATCCGGCAGATGACCAAGGCGATTCGCGCGGAGGACGCGAAGGGCCTGATCACGGTGGGCCTGCTCCCCAAGGTGCCCAAGTGGGGTCACATGTCGGGGTTCGACCCGAAAACGACTGCGGCGGAGGTCGACTTCATGTGCGTGCACGTCTACCCCGAGACGGGCAAGGTGGCCGAGGCGCTGGCGATGATCAAGGAGTTCCAGGTCGGCAAGCCGCTGGTGATCGAGGAGACGTTCAACCTGTCGTGCGGGATGCCGGACCTGATCGAGTTCATCAAGGGCTCACGGGGGACGGCGTGCGGGTGGGTCGGGCACTACGACGGCCACACGGTCGAAGACACGGACGCGTTCGAGAAGGCCGGGAAGATGACGATGCCGCAGGGGGTGTATCGGGAGTTTCTGAAATGGTTTCGGACGGGGGTTCCGGAGTGAGCGTCCGAGCCACGTTCGTGCGTCACTAAAGTGAGCACGCCGTATGTGCGTTGCTGCGGGTGGGGGATACAATGGGGGTCTGTCGTCCCCGAAGACTCGCGCCGGAGATTTGCATGAATCGTGAGAAAGTCGCCTGGATGATCAGCGTGCTCCTGATTGCGCTGCTCGCGTTCCACTTGCCCGGGACGATGGCCCAGCGGGAGAGCGACTACGCGTTCGTCCGCCGGCTGGTCGACATCCACCGGCAGATCGCCAACAACTACGTCGAGGCGGTGGACGACGCCAAGCTCGAACAGGGGGCCCTCGAGGGGATGTTCGGGCAGCTCGACCCGTTCAGCATGTACGTCCGGCCGGAGAAGGTGCAGGAGTTCGACGACATGCTCGAGGGGAGCTTCGAAGGCGTCGGCATCCAGCTGAACCAGGACGAGAAGACCAAGCAGATCGAGATCATCACGCCGATCGAGGGGAGCCCGGCGTTCAAGGCGGGCGTGTTCGCGGGCGACGTGCTGCTGAAGGTGAACGGGGAGGCGATCGCGGGCATGTCGATCCAGGACGTGACCAAGCGGATCAAGGGCAAGGCCGACTCGGCTGTCACGCTGCGCGTCCGGCACACGACGGGCGAAGAGGTCGACCTGACGATGACGCGGTCGAAGGTGGTCGTGCCGTCGGTGAAAGGGTTCAAGCGCAAGCAGGACTCGACGTGGAACTGGTACGTCTACCCGAACCCGAAGATCGGCTACATCCGCGTCACGCAGTTCACGGGCGAGACGACGAATCCGTCGACGGGCGAGAAGGTGCCGTCGACGGTCGACCGGATCAAGTTCGCGCTGTCGGGCGACGGGAACGGGTGGAAGGGGATGATCGCCGACGGGATGAAGGGGCTGATTTTGGACCTGCGGTTCAACCCGGGCGGGCGGCTGGACCAGGCGGTGCAGCTGGTCGATTTGTTCATCGACAAGGGCGTGATCGTGTCGACGAAGGGGCGAAATAGGCCGGAGAACATCGTGAGCGCGCAGGGCCCGGGGACGCTGAAGTACTTCCCGATGGTCGTGCTGATCAACGAGCACAGCGCGTCCGCGAGCGAGATCGTGGCGGGCAGTTTGATGGACAACCAGCGGGCGCTGGTGATCGGCGAGCGGTCGTACGGGAAGGGGAGCGTGCAGGAGCTGATCAACCTGGACGGGAACCAGGGCGAGCTGAAGCTGACGGTGGCCTACTACTACCTGCCGAGCGGGCGGCTGGTGCACAAGAAGAAGGACGCGACGGACTGGGGCGTGCAGCCGCAGGTGC
>DATHXE010000886.1:0-4540 GCA_035459845.1 Tepidisphaeraceae bacterium
TCCGCCGGTGGGGCCCGTACCTTCACCTTGCAAGGCGCGGGCAACGGCATTGTCGGCGGCCGAATCGCGAACGGTGACGGCACCGTCTCGATCGTCAAGGCTGGCGGCGGAACCTGGACCCTCTCCGGCGCCAACACTTACACCGGCCCGACCACCGTGTCGGCCGGACGCCTGCGCGTGAGCGGGTCCGTCGCCACCAGCGCGGGCGTGACCGTGGCCTCCGGCGCGACGTTCGAGGCCGCGGGTTCTCACACGGTCGCCGCCCTGATCGTGGCCGACGGCGCGGCCGCCGAAGTCACCGGGCCCGGCATCGCCGTCCTGACGACCCGCGCGTTGACCGTGGCCAGCACGGGTGATCCCGCGACCCAGGGCGGCTCGATCGACCTGCACGCGCACGCGCTCCTGTTCGACTACGCGGACGCCGCCGCCGCCAGTTCGCTCGCGACCGTCCGCGCCCTGGCGATCCGCGCGCGCGACGGCGGGACGTGGGCCGGTCGCGGGCTCGGGTCGAGCGAGGTCGCGGCGAGCGTCGGCACCAACCGCCTTCTCGCCGTCGGGTATGTCGCCGCCACCGACCTGGGCGGCCCGGGCCCGATCTCCCTCGGCGGGGGCGCGACCGCGACGCTGCCGGATGCGACGTCCGTCCTCGTCCGCGCGACCCTGGCCGGCGACGCCGACCTCGACGGGACCGTCGGCCTGAACGACTTGGTCCGCCTCGCGAACGGGTACGGGACGGTCGGCGGGCAGGAGTGGGCCGACGGCGACTTCGATTACAGCGGGTCCGTCGACCTCAACGACCTGGTCCAACTCGCCAACAACTACGGCGCCTCCCTGGCCGCGTCGCCCTCACCCGCCGCCGACTTCTCCACCGATTTCGCGGCCGCGTTCGATACGGCCGCCGCCGCCGCCGACTACGCCGCCGTCCCCGAGCCTCACAGCCTCGCGATGGGCGCGATCGCCGCCACCGCCGCGATCGGCCCGCGCCGCCGGCGGACGACTCGTCGCCGTCCCGCTTCGCCGGCGCGACCGCGGAACCGACCGGGGGCGGCGGCCTGACCGACGCGGGAATTGCGACCCTGGCAGCCGACCGGGGCCGGCCGGCGGTGCTTGCCCTAGACGCCCCGATGTACGCTCGTACAATAATGCGGTCATGGAACGGCGGCCCCAACGCTTTTGCGCGGAGTGTGACAACCCTGAATCGGGGTCGCTCGCGCCGGTCGTACTCCATGAGGCGGCGCTGGTCGCGACCAGCGCCGGTCAGTCCGGTTCAGTATCTGTTAGTAACATTCAGGCCGGGCGGACCGCGATTTTTACACGCAGGAGTGGCGGAATTGGCAGACGCGCAGGTCTTAGGAGCCTGTACCGAAAGGTGTAGGGGTTCGACCCCCCTCTCCTGCACTCGCAAGACGGATTGAAAGGGGCCCGCGTGCCCGTCGTCGCCGCGCGACCGCGCAAGAGGAACCGACACATGACGCTAACCACCCGCCGCCTCGCCGCCGCACTGTTCGCCGCCGCCGCCTGCGTCGCGCCCGCCACGCTGGCCGACGTCGTCGTGGTCAAGAGCGGCGCCAGGGGCGCGAGCCTGACCTACAAGAACGCGACCGTCACGAACGTGAAGGACAACGAGATCTACTTCACGGCCGAGAGCGGCGCCCAGACCCACAAGCGGGTCGCCGACATCATCAGCCTCGAGATCACCAACGAGACGTCGTTCAACACGGCGGAGCGGGCGTTCAAGGAGGCCACCGACGCCGAGACCAAGGGCGACGCGACCGCCAAGCGGTTGTTCGGCGAGGCCGCCACCGGGTACCAGGCGGCCGTCAAGTCGTCCAAGCCGTGGCTGCGCGACTTCGCGTCCGCCCGCCTGCAGATCGTCGCGCCCAAGTCCGGGCGGTTCGACATCGCGGTCGACTCCTGGATCGCCATGGTGACGCGCGACGCCGCGTCGGCCGCCAAGGCCATGCCCGAGCTCGACGCCGTCGACCCCAAGAGCAACTACCTGACCGAGGGCCTCAAGAAGCTCACGACCGCCAAGAACGGCACGTCCAAGGTCGACGAGAAGCGCGCGTACCTGGGCCTGATCGGCGCGATCCAGCGGCATATGAACGACCCGGAGGCCGAGGTCCGCACGCAGGGCGAGCTCGTGCAGATCGGCGGCTCCCCGCAGGAGAAGGCCGAGTACGAACTGCTGATCGCCCGCCACGAATTCGCCAAGAAGAACGTCGACGCCGCCGCCGCCGCCCTCGCCAAGGTCGACCCGAGCCTGCTCAACGAGAACAGTAAGGCCGACCTGCTGTTCATCAACTCGGAGATCAAGGCCGGCAAGCTCGGCGCCGCCGGCACGCCCGACGCGTGGAAGGACCTGGCCCTGGAGTACATGCGGGTCGTCGCCCTGCACGAGTCCAACCCGAACTCCGGCGCCGCCCTGTTGAAGGTCGCCGAGATCTTCGAGACCCGCCTGAAGGAGCCCGAGACGGCGATGAAAGTGTACCGGCAGGTCGCCCGCGAGCACCAGAACACCCCCGCCGCCACCGCCGCACAGAAGGCCATCGACCGCCTGGCTAAATCCGCCGCGAGCAACTGACCCGACCGGACTGACCGACCCGCTGACCCCCGACCCGCTGACAACCTAACCCGCGCACCCCGCCCCGCCCGACGCACGATTGCGTCCCGCGGGGCGGAAATCGCTCCCCCCTCCCATGATCAAGTATTTCCGTAAGAACCAGAAAAAGGCGATGGCGATCTTCGGCATCCTCCTCATGATCGCGTTCGCCCTGCCGATCGGGATGGGCCAGATGAACCGCGGGGGCGGCGGCGACCGCGCCGCCGGCACCGTCCTCGGGAAGCCCGTCACCTACAACGACTCGGTCCGCTTCAAGAACGAGTGGCGCGCCCTGCGCGAACACTACGGCCCGATGGGGCTCGCGCTCGCCCTCGGCAGCGTGCCGACCGGCGAGTCCGCCCTCGTCGTCCAGGGGCTGACCAACGCCCGCCTCCGCCAGGCCGCGTCCGAGATCATCCGCAACTACGGCCCGACCCCGCAGCTTTGGCAGATCCTGTCCCAGAGCCAGCCCCCCCAGATGCGCGCGATCGGCGACGCCGTCTACGTCGGCGCCGGCATCTTCGAGCAGATCGAGGCCAACGAGGACGCGTTCATGCTCCTGGTCCGGGAGGCCGAGGCCAACGGCATCGGCGCCGACGACGAGACGATCACCGCGATCCTCGCCGCCGAGATGGGCGGTCAGGCCCCGCCCGACGCCGGCACCCCCGAGGGCCGCGAGTACCAGAACCGCCGCGCCCTGCTCCGCGATTTCCTGAAGGTCATCGGCTCGGCCCGTCGCGCCGCCACCGTCGCCAAGGTCAGCCAGCCCCTCCGATCGTACCTGATGGGCACGCAGGCCCAGCAACTCGCCGTCAACGTGCTCGAGTTCGACGCCAAGGACTTCCTCGCCCAGGCCCCCGCCCCGACCGAGGACGAGGTCAAGGCCCACTTCGACAAGTACAAGGACAAGGACGCCAAGGCCGACGAGACGCCGTTCGGCTACAAGATCCCCAACCGCGTGAAGTTCGACGCGATCGCCATCTCCGCCGACGAGGTCAAGAAGGCGATCAAACCCGTCCAGGGCGAGGACGTCGCCGAGTACTACTACGCCAACAAGGGCACGCCCGCGATCCCGACCACGCGCGAGGTGTTCGCGCTCGGCGACGGCACCCGCCCCAAGACGCTCGCCGAGTCCGCCGACGAGATCCGCGAGCGCCTGACCACCGAGCGCATCACCCAGTTGACCACCGCCGTCCGCGACGCCGTCCGCACCACGCTCCGCGCCGACTACGACGCCTACAAGGCCGCCGTCGACGCGAAGAAGCCGGTGCCGTCCTCGTCGCTCGGCGTGCCGTACAACACGTTCGATTACCTCAAAAAGCTGCGCGACAAGGTCCAGGCCGACCACAAGGTCACGCTCACGATCTCCGACGTCGGCACGTTCCTGACCGCCGACTCGATGAAGGACACGGTCGAGTTCAAGGACCTGATGGTGACCGGCGGCGAGCGCGGGCGCACGCCGTTCGGACAGTACCTGACGACCGCGCTCGACGCCTACCTGACCGACGACGAGCGCAAGGCCCTCGGCCAGGCCGCCGACCAGCGCCCCGCGCTCTGGCAACCGCTGCCCGCGGCCGAGGACGTCGGCGGGAAGAAGCAGGTCATCGCCCGCGCGACCGCCGCCGAACTCGCCCACGCCCCCGCCAAGTTCGACGACGTGCGCGAGCAGGTCGTCGCCGACGCGAAGAAGGCCAAGGCCTACCAGCTCGCCAAGGCCGCCGCCGAGAAGGCCCTGGCGACCGTCCAGTCCGGCCAGTGGCTCCAGGGCGTCGCCAACGAGCTCAATAAGCAAATGATCACGACCGGCGCGTTCCGCGCGCCCGGCGGCGAATCGGCGATGTTCGGCGACTCGGTCCCCGGCTACCCCCTCGGCGCCCAATCGACCCGCCCGTTCAAGCGGGCCGCGTTCGCCCTGCTCTCGCAGGCCGCCCGCACCGG
>DATHXE010000887.1:0-9731 GCA_035459845.1 Tepidisphaeraceae bacterium
CGGGCGACGCGGGTCACTTCCGACGCGAAGCTGTTCAGCTGGTCGACCATCGTGTTGATGGTGAGCTTGAGCTCGAGGATTTCGCCGCGGACGTCCACGGTGATTTTCTTCGAAAGGTCGCCGTTGGCGACGGCGGTCGTCACCTGGGCGATGTTGCGGACCTGTCCGGTCAGGTTCGACGCCATCGAGTTCACGGAGTCGGTGAGGTCCTTCCACGTGCCGGCGACGCCCTTCACGTCGGCCTGGCCGCCGAGCTTGCCTTCGGTGCCCACTTCGCGGGCGACGCGGGTCACTCCCGAGGCGAACGAGCGGAGCTGGTCCACCATGGTGTTAATGGTGTTCTTCAGCTCGAGGATTTCGCCCTTCACGTCGACGGTGATCTTCTTCGAGAGGTCGCCGTTGGCGACGGCGGTGGTCACGGCGGCGATGTTGCGCACCTGGGCGGTGAGGTTACCGGCCATGCCGTTCACGGAGTCGGTGAGGTCCTTCCAGGTGCCGGCGACGCCCTTCACCTTGGCCTGGCCGCCGAGCTTACCTTCGGAGCCCACCTCGCGGGCGACGCGGGTCACTTCGGACGCGAACGAGCCGAGCTGGTCGACCATCGTGTTGACGATCTTGGCGGTGCGGAGGAACTCGCCGGCGAGCGGGCGGCCCTCGATCTCGGTGGCCATGGTCTGCGAGAGGTCCCCCTTGGCGACGGCGCCGATGACGCGGCCGGTCTCGTTAATCGGGTGCACGAGGTCGGAGATCAGGTTGTTGACGTATTTGACCGAGTGCTTCCAGGCGCCGGTGACCTCGCCGATGTCGGCGCGCTGGGAGATCTTGCCCTCCTTACCGACGACGCGGCTGAGGCGCTCGAGCTCGCCGGCCATGCGCTGGTTGAGGTCCATCACGTCGTTGAACGTGTCGGCGATCTTGCCGTCGATGCCGGCGAGGGCGATGGGGAGGCGGACGGAGAAGTCGCCCTTTTTCAGCGCGGTGAGTGCGGAGAGGAGCTGGGTGTCGTCGAGGTCGGACGAGAGGCGCCCGCGGCCGGTGGGGCGGAGGATCGTCTCGATCGGGGGCTGGGCGGGGAAGGCCTCGGGGGTGCCGTCGCCGTCGTGGCCGTTGCCGTTCCCGTTGCGGTGGCCGTTGGCGCCGGCGCGCTTGCGCGGCGGGGCGGGGGTTCGCCGGGCCTTGGTGTTGGTGGTGTTTCCGTCCGACCCGATTGCCGCCGCTGCCTTACGCTGTTTGGCCATGGACGATGTTCCTCTCGCAGCCCTTCCGTGGGGGCGAATGGCGCGCCGAACGAGGGGGGCGCGCGTGATCCGTCATGTCGATCTGGCTTGGGTGCCCGACTCGCTCGTTCCGACCCGATCCATCCGTCGCGGTCGCGCGCCGCCACACCGACCACCGCGCTCGAGCGAGCTCAGCCGTAGCCGCGCATGGGGGCGCACCGGGCTGTAAGGATAGTCAGACAGCCCTATTAGATGGAAGTCCAAAAATCCGTTGAGTTTCCTTGTGTAATCGGTGCTGCGGTCGGATCTTGCGGTCGGGTATGGTGCCTGGCGGACCGGAGTCTGTGGAGGGACGCACGCATGCGAACATTCTGGGTGGCCGACCTGACCTCGGCGGGGGAGGTGCGACTAATCGAGGAGTACACGTACGGGCATTTGGAGCAGGTGCCGGGGGCGATCGACCTGATCGCAACGCTGTCGAATTACCTGTGGCGATCGCCCGAGGGGTTCGAGGCGCGCTTGCCGGGGTCGCATTTGAACCTGAGGTGGGTCGCGTGCTCGGAGACGTCGGGGCTGGCGACGCTGCGAGAGGAGACGCAGGCGGCGAGCGGTGAACCGCCGCGGCTGGTGTCGGTGTCGGTGCTGGTGTGCGGGCGGGAGCCGGACGACGACGCGGCGACGCTCAAACCGGTGCAGGCGCACCTGCTGAGAGAACTGCACGACACGGGCGTCGAGCCGGCGTTCGATCTGGTGTCGATCGGGCAGCGGCCACTGGTGGCGAGCTTGAACTTCGCGATGCCGGAGGGGGCCGAGGACCGGGCGCGGTTCGCGCTGTCGGACCGGTGCTTCGCGGCGGCGTATTTCCGGAAGGCGGGATTGGCGTGAGGGGCTTGAGACTCGCGACTGCGTCGCGAATCCGACTCCACAGGAGTCGGCGTGGGGGGGGTGTCGCGCGGGACGATTGGTAAACGACGTGTGCGCGGGGTGCCCCCGCGGCTCGGACGGAGCCTCGCCCTCCCGAACGCGCGCGTTCGACGCGCGCAACAAAGTGAGGGGCCTGCGTCCTTGGTCGCAGGCCCCTCGGGGGAAGGAGGATTGGGATTCGACGCGGTCGGGCGTCGTGCGTCGCGTTAGATCGTTTCGACCTTCAGCGAGCCGGTGGCGGTGTCGGTGTAGACCAGGAAGAGGTCGGGGACCGAGCCGTTGATGGAGGGGCCGTCGACGGCGGAGGCGTTGCGGCCGCCGCCGGTGGCCTCGACCTCGTAGCCCCACGACCCGTCGACGTTGCGGTAGGCGAGGGTCAGGGCGTCGTTGGTCTTGTTGAAGTACACGATCGCGGGCTGGTTGGTGTTGTAGGTGTACTGGAGGTCGGTGTAGAGGCCCTGCGAGCCTTTGGCGGCGACGGTGGTCACGCTCCACTTGCCCTTGCTGGAGCGCTCGGCGAACTTGAGGTCGGCGTTGAAGGCGTCGTAGTAGCTGAAGCCGGGATTGCCGCCCTGGAAGTTGAGGGAGATGTACCCGCCGCCGGCCTTGGTGTTCGGGTCGACGGTGATGACGCTGACGGAGCCGTTGGCGTTGAGCTCGGCGTACTTGAAGTGGCCGACGGTCGAGTCCTCGTAGGCGACGCCGAGGCGGTTGGTGGTCGGGTTGAGGCCGAGCGAGGGGTAGCGGCCGACGTCGTTGGTGGTGTCGAGGAGGGTGGTCGTCCAGGCGGAGCCGTCGAAGGTGGCGAGCTTGAGGTTGCCGCCGGTCTTGGCGTAGTAGGCGACGGCGGGGCGGCCGCTGGCGTCGATGGCGATCGAGGGGTAAAGGCCGACCGTGTTCTTGGACTCGATGATCGAGGTCGTCCAAGTGCCGTTGGTCTCGCGGCGGGCGTACTTCAGGTCGCCGTTGACGCCGTCGTAGTAGGCGACGTGGAGGACGCCGTTGGAGTCTTCGACGAGGGACTGGAACTGGCCGGTGTCGGAGCCGGCGTCGATCTGGACGGACGCCTCGGCGGTGCCGTCGTCGTGGAACTGCTGGTAGTTGAGGGTCTTGTTCGAGTTGTTGAAGTAGGTGACGTGCAGGTCGCCGGTCGAGACCTCGTGGACGGCGTCGTTGACGGTGGCGTTGGCGATGGTCGCCGGGCCGACGGTCATGAGCTGGCGGCCTTCGAGTTGGTCGATGACCATGGACTTGGAGGCCTGCGACTTCTTAGCGGCCGGCTTGGCGGACTTGGGCGAGAGGGCGCGAAAGATCCCCGCGATCGAGAGCGTGTGCTTCGACATAACAGACTCCTGTGAGTAGTGAGTTTTTGTCGGCTCGGCGGAAACACCGGTGGGCAACATGCCCGGGTCAAGGAGGTGTTTCGCCGATCCTTCCCCGCGTCGCGGGGCGTTCGTTGAGTGCCCGAAACCTACACCAGCAAACCGGCGCGGCAAACGAATCGTGGCCGAAGGAATGTCAATCGGGGACTCGTTCGGGTGCGCGGCGCGGGAGATTGCGGGCGGCGCGGCGCGTGCGGTCTTTGCCGGGGGCGATAACGTGGTGAGGGGTGCAGATTTCGAACATTACTCTTGAAGTCGCCGTGGCGGGGGTGGGCGTTTCGTGTATCGGACGTGGGGGGCCGCGGCGGGCGGTGATGCGTGGGGCGTTTAGGGAGATTGCCGATCGCCCATTGCCGATTGCCCATTGAGAGAGGCATCACGTCGACTATCATTCGCGGCGACTTATGGCCGAAGCAGAGATCATCAAATCCGTGGTGTTGATCGTGGACGACGAGGAGGACCACGCGCAGGTGATGTGTGACGCGCTGTCGCGCCTGGGGCACAAGTGCGACGTGGCGTACTCATTGGCCGAGGCGCTATCGCGGCTGGAGCGGAAGCAGTACGACGTGGTCGTGACGGACCTGCGGATGGGCGACGCGGGGCGGGAGGGGCTGGACGTGCTGGGGGCGGCGAAGGAACTGCAGGACGTCCCGCCGGCGGTAATTTTGGTGACGGCGGTGAACGACGTGCCGACGTCGCGGCAGGCGATCGCGCAGGGGGCGTACGACTACATCACCAAGCCGCTGGATTTGGAGGTGCTGCGGGCGCAGGTGAACCGGGCGGCGGAGAAGTCGCACCTGGCGAAGCAGAACCAGATCCTCCGCGAGCAGGTGGGCGGGGGGTTCGAGGGGATCATCGGGCGGTCGGTGGCGATGCGGCAGGTGCTCGCGACGGCCCGGCAGGTGGCGCAGAGCGACATCCCGGTGCTGATCCTGGGCGAGAGCGGGACGGGGAAGGAGCTGATCGCCAAGGCGATCCACAACAACTCGCGGCGGCGGAAGCAGCGGCTGGTGACGATGAACTGCGCGGGGATGCCCGAGACGATCCTGGAGAGCGAGTTGTTCGGGCACGTGCGCGGGGCGTTCACGGACGCGCGGACGGAGCGGGCCGGCCGGTTCGAGCACGCCGACAAGGGGACGCTGTTCATGGACGAGATCGGGGACATGCCGCAGAACATGCAGGCGAAGCTGCTTCGGGTGTTGGAGAACGGGGAGGTCGTGCGGTTGGGGAGCAACGACCCGATCAAGACGGACGTGCGGCTGATCAGCGCGACGAACAAGAACCTCGAGGAGATGGTCGCGGACAAGCAGTTCCGGGAGGACCTGTACTACCGGATCAAGGGGATCGCGATCACGCTCCCGCCGCTGCGCGAGCGGCGCGAGGACATCCCGCTGCTGATCCACTTTTTCGTGCAGCAGTTCGCGGCCAAGGCGAACCGGGAGATCGACGGGGTGGCGGCGGAGGCGCAACACCTGCTGATGGCGTACGGGTGGCCGGGGAACGTGCGCGAGCTGCGGAACGCGGTCGAGACGATGATGGTGATGTCGAGCGGGCCGACGATCGGGGTGGAGAGTCTGCCGAAGGAGATCCGGCCGGCGGGCGTCACGGCGCCGATGGCGGCGGCGGCCCTGGGGGCGGGCGGCGACGTGAAGGGCCTCCAGGGCCTGACGATGGAGCAGGTCGAGCGCGAGCACATCCGGAGCACGCTGGAACTGACGCAGGGGAACCGGGAGCAGGCGGCGAAGATTCTGGGGATCGGGGAGCGGACGCTGTATCGGAAGATCAAGGAGTACGGGTTGTAGAGGAGGGCGTAACGATTAACGATTAATGCTTAACTGGGCTGGGGGCGTTTAAGCATTAATCGTTAATCGTTACGCTTCCCACATGCCCCTCCGCATCGGCCACGGTTACGACCTCCACCGCCTGCAGCTTGGTGGCACGCTCGTGCTTGCGGGGGTCGCGGTATCGACGGAGGTGTCGCCGGTGGCGCACTCGGACGGGGACGTGGTGGTTCACGCGACGGTGGACGCGATCCTGGGGGCGCTGGGGTTGGGGGATATCGGGGAGCACTTTCCGGACACCGATCCGCGGTGGAAGGGGGCGGCGAGCCGTGTGTTTCTGGAACACGCGGTAAGGCTGGCGCGGGAGGCGGGGTATTCGATCGGGAACGTGGACGTGACGATCCTGGCGGAGCGGCCACGGCTCAAGGCGTTCAAGGGGGAGATGGTGCGGACGCTGTCGGCGATTCTGTCGGGGGGCGGGCCGGCGGTGGCGGTGAACGTGAAGGCGGGGACGAACGAGAAGTGTGATGCGATCGGGCGGGGGGAGGCGATCGCGGCGCACGCGGTCGTGTTGTTGGTCGGTAAGAGTGAAACGTGAAGTGCGGGCGGGGGTTAGCCGCGGAGTTCCATGCCTTCGAACTTCCACTCGCTGAGCGGGGTGTAGTGGGCAAGGTCGAGGTCGAAGGGGACGCCGAAGGGGGCGGCGTTGATGCTGGCGACGTTGAGGCGGCCGCGCTGGATGTCGAGGGTGGGGTAGCGGCCGGTGGGGTGGGGGCGGTAGAGGTCGGGCTGGGTGCGGAGGACGTCGGCCTGGACGGAGGGGGGGTGCATGGCGAGGCCGCGGAAGTAGTGGTGGCCGTTGCGCTCGACGTCGGCGATGCCGAGGGCGGCGCAGGCGGCGAGGTCCTGTTGGAGGGCGACGGGGCCGACGTTGACGAGGTCTTCGCCGGAGAGGCGGAACGGCTTGTCGGGGTGGTCTTGCTTCAGCTTGGCGATCAGGCAGGCGTTGGCGATGCCCTTGAAGACGCCCTTGCAGTTCTTGTGGCTGGTGCCGGCGTACCCGGCGGCGAGGGCGTCGGTGAGGGCGCCGGGATAGCCGTCCGACTCGTCGATGATGATCGGCGGGCGGTCGGCCCAGGCGCGGAGCTCGCGGCCGAGGTCGGGGGACAGGGCGACGTCGCGGTGGAACGGTTGCTCAATGAAGATCAGTCGGTCGAGCACGGGGCGGACGTTGGCATCTTCGGCGAGCCTGGCCCAGAGCTCGCGAAGGGGGCCGACGGCCTTGAAGTTCTCGTTGCAGTCGAGCGTGTAAGCCCAGTCGGGCGGGCAGTGCCGGCGGGCGATGGCGAAGAGACGGGTGAGGCGGTCGCGGTCCTTGCTGATGTCGCCGGCGACCTTGATCTTGAGGCGGGTGAGGCCGTAGTAGCGGACGGCGGACTCGAGGGATTGCGGGAGGCCGTCGTCGACGCGATCGGCGGCGGGGATGTCGGCGTCCGTGAGATAGTCGACCATGCCGACCGTGTGGCGCGCGAGGATGTGCGTCAGCGGCTGCGCGGGGAGCCAATTGCGCGGCTGCGAGTCGCCCAGGGTCCGGTAGTCGAGCATGAGGCGCTCGTCGGGGTGGCCGGAGAATCGGAGGCCCAGGAGGTTTTCGCGGACGGCCTGGTGGAAGGTGACGCGCTTGGCCTTGCAGACGGCCTCGATGAGGGCGCGCTCGACGAGGCTGACGCCGAACTGGCGGAGCAGGGGGGGATACTTCTTTTCGGTGCCCCACACCTCTTGCTGCTGGTGGACGCGGCTGGCGAGCGCGTAGGCGCTATCGGCGGGGCCGGCGAGGACCGCGTGGTCGGCGGCGTGGCGGATGACGTCGAGCATGTCGCGGACGTCTTGTTCGAACGGCGTCGACGGGTCCTTGGTGAACCACTTGGGCGGCAGGTGGTCGGCGGCGGTTCCGGTGGTGACGACGCCGTCGACGTCGACGGTCAGGCGGAGGAAGAGGTGCGGGCAGGCGAGCAGCGTCGAGATCCCGTAGCGGAACGGGAGGCGGGTCTGCATGTTGAACAGGCGGATCTCGATCTGCTTGACGGAAATCATTGGGCGCAATGTCAAAGTCAAACGTCAAAAGTCAAATGGGGCGAAGGCTTCGGATGGTGCGAGCGGATCCGGGGCGGCGATTCGGGCGGAGCCCGTGCACTCTGCCCCGGCTTGGTCGGGCTCGCAATTGTGAAGTTACTCTTTCCACTCCACCTCGTAGACGAGGTACCCCGCGTCTCGCATGCCCAGCTTGCGGTAGACGTCCTGCGCGCGTCCGTTCTCGTGTTCGACGTAGAGGCGCAGGCCGCAGACGTCGCCCTTGGCGCGGGCGATCGCCTCGACGTGGCGGTAGAGGGCTTTGAAGACCCCCAGGCCGCGTGCGTCGGGGTGGACGTAGACGCTCTGGATCCACCAGAAGACGCCGTCGCGCCAGTCGGACCATTCGGTGGTGATCATGAGCTGGCCGACGACGCGGCCGGCCTGCTCGGCCAGGAAGTAGCGGGCGAGTTCGGGCTGGCGGATGGCGCGTTCGACGCCGGAGCGGAGCGTGGGCGGGTCGAGGCGCTTGTGCTCGGTCTCGTAGGCCATGGCCGCGTTGTAGGCGGCGATGACCTCGGCGTCGTCGAGGGTCGCGCCGCGGAGGGTCATGGGGTCCATGCCCGGCGGTATACCGGAGGTGGAGCGAAAGACGAAAAGACGAAAGACGTAAGTGTAGCCCCGCCGCTTTACGTTTTTCGTCTTTTCGTTTTCGCCCCCCGACGTCCGGAGCACCCCGAATTCCGTCCTGCCGCGCACAACTTCTTAGTATTCGATGGTGCCCATGTCGGTAGTCTGGTAGCCTTTCCGCACTTACTTGCGGAGGATCCCCGCCATGCGATCTCGCGCCGCCGCCGTCTTCGGTCTCACCGCCGTCCTGCTTGCCGGCCCCGCGCTGGCGTACACGCCCGGGCCGTCGCGCACGCCGACCGGCCTGCAGACCGCCAAGCCCCCGCTGGAGGAGGACGGCAACCCCGCCAAGGAGCCCGCCGCCGACGCCGGGGCGCGCAAGCTCTTCGACTTCCTGGTCCGGGAGTACGACAACCTCCTGACCAAGGCGAAGGACCGGGTCGGGCGGAGCCTGGTGATCATCTGCATCTCGCGGGTGCCGCGCGAGGACGTGACGAACCGGTTGTTCGAGTTGCTCGAGGCCGAGCGCGACCCGCTGGTGAAGGTGGTCGCGTGGGAGGCCGTGCTCGCGCGGGCCAAGCACCTGACCAACGAGCAGCACCAGCGGTTCGTGCTGATCACGGCGTTGCTGGGCAAGGGCGATTTGTTCCGGGGCGAATTGCGGCTGCCGGCGGCGCAGGTGCTCAAAACGGGGATTCCCGACATCAACACGAAGGCCGCCTGGCAGGCGATGTTCTCGAGCGCGGACCCGGCCCACGACGCGGCCGCCCTGACCGCGCTGGGCGAGTGCGCCAATCACTGGCGCGCCCCGGACGTGGTCGAGTTCGTCGTCCGCAAGGCCGGGACGCACGTGACCGAAGGCGCGCGAGCGGCGGTGGTGTTCAAGGCGCTGGGGTCGACGGGCCCGGATGCGGCGACGGCGTCGAGCCTCAAACAGTTCGCCGCCGACCACCAGAAATGGTGGACCGGCGCCAAGCTGACGTGGAAGCCGATCACCGGGTACGACAACGACACGCGGGCGACCGCGCTGGCGCCCCACTACCTGCCGCCCCCGGCCGAGCTCGACTCGGTGAACGCGACCGACAAGACCTGGTACCGCGACCTCGAGCTCCGCGCCCCGAACCTGCGGAACTTCGACGTCGGGTTCTGCGTGGACGTGACCGGGTCGATGGGCAACGCGATCACCTGGCTCAAGGCCGACGTGGCGAAGATGATGCTGGCGTTCGGGACGGTCGCGACCGAGCCGCGGATCGGGATCACGTTCTACAAGGACAAGGGGGACGACTTCGTCGCCCAGACGCACCCGTTGACCAACCGGGTCGAAGACCTGCTCAAGGCGCTCGGGAACATGACGGCGGACGGCGGGGGTGACGCGCCCGAGGCCGTGCTGGAGGGCCTGCAGGACTGCTTCCGCAACAACCGGTGGAGCCAGAGCCAGACGGCGCGGAAAGCGGTCATCCTGATCGCGGACGCGCCGCCCCACGCGGAGAGCCAGGCGGCGTGCGTGCAGCTGGCGCGGCAGTCGGCCGAGAAGGGGTTCAAGATCTACGCGGTCAAGTGCCAGTCGGATCCGGACGCGCTGCCCGAGTTGGAGGCGATCGCCGAGGCGAGCAAGGGGATGTCGATCTCGGTCGGCCTGAACGAGCTGGCGGCGGGTCGCGGGCGCGGGGCGGCGGCGGACATGGCGGCGGTCGTGGGCGGGATCGAGGCGGCGCGCGGCGGCGGGG
>DATHXE010000888.1:0-2760 GCA_035459845.1 Tepidisphaeraceae bacterium
CTTACTTCTTCACCTGCCCGAACATCCACTTCCACAACTCCGCGTCCGCGTACGCCTTGTCCCACGAGTTGTGCCCGACGCCCGGGTATTCGGTGTACTTCACGTCGCTCCCGGCCTTCTTGAGCGCGTCGACCATGTTCCGCGAGCGCTCGGTCGGGACCGTCTTGTCCGCGCCGCCGTGGAAGACCCAGATCGGCATGGCCTTGAGCGCCGGCGCCGTCGTTTCGTCGGCCCCGCCGCAGATGGGCACGGCGGCCGCGAACAGGTCCGGGTGCCGGGCGATCGCGTCCCACGTGCCGTACCCGCCCATCGACAGGCCGGTGATGCAGATCCGCTTCTCGTCGATCGAGAATTCCTTCCGCACCCCGTCGAGCGCCGCCAGCGCCAGGCGCATCGGCGTGCTCGGCTCCCTGGGCATCGTGTGCGTTTTGGCGCCCCAATCGACCTGCGTCCAGCGGTAGTCGACCTGGTCGTCCGTATCCAGCGCGATCGCGTGCGCCGACCCCTTGCTCGCCGACATGAACTCGAACTCCAGCACCGACTTCGCCGTCACCGTGTACTCCAGCGGGTACTTGATGATCAGCCCGCCCGTCAGCGTCACGCCCCGCCCGTCCTCCGACGCCTCCGCCTTCCCGTTACCCGCCTTGGCCACCGACTTCACCTTCGCGAAGTCGATCGTCACCGGAACGGGCCCCGCGGAATGCTCCCCGCCCAGGTCCACGCGCACGTTCCGGAAACTCGACGACACCGGCGCCCCGCCAGTCGCGTCCCCCGCCGGCCGCTTCTCCGGCTGGTTGATCAGCAGCAGGCGCGTCTTGGGCCCGGTCGCGAGCTTGCCGAGTTCGATCGAGTACTTCTTCCAGGTGCTCGCCGAGCCCTCGTAGTCGTTGTACGACTGGTCGTGCGACTTCGCGCTGCCCCAGAGTTGGAACGCCTTGCGGTCCATCGGGCACTGCGGGGCGATGATGAAGCACGGGTTGTCCTTCTGGATCGCCTCCTTCGCGAGCGGGAGGATGTGCTTGACCTGGGCCGCGTTGTCCGACCCGCGCTCGCCGGCGCCGTGGAGGAACAGGACGACCGGGTACTTCCTGGCCGGGTCGTAGTTCGCGGGTTTGAACAGGCGGTACGGGAGCGGAGCCCCGCCGCGGTCGTCGGCCTGCTGGCGGATCTCAAAATCCTTGATCGTCGCATCCGCCGCGCGGGTCGGACACGTAGGGACATTAACAGCCAGCGCGGCGGTGAGCGCGAGCAGCGCGCGGCGGGAGAATGCGGGCATCGGAGTTCCTTTTGAGTTTGTCCGTCGGTCGAACGATCTTACCCGACGCGCCCCGCACCGTTTATACTTCCCCCCGGCGGGGCCGCTTCAGCGGCTCTGTCTTCCGCATTTCCTGAACCTCCTTGCACGTCCGAAATACCCGGAGACCTCGATGATCCGAACCTCGCTCGTTCTCGTCGTCGCGATGGCCCTGTCGTACCCCGCCCGCGCCGCCGACGCCCCACCCAAAGCGCCCCCCGCCAAAGAAGCCCCCAAGCCCGCGGCCCCCGCCAAACCCGGCCCCGAAGCCGCGTCGGGCCTCGACGTGGCGGTAAAGGGCGCGAAGGTCGACTACGTCGCCCTCAAGAAGCCCGTCGCGGGCGGCGGGTTCGAAGAGCTCGTCTCGGGCCAAAAGGTCCTGACCATCACCCTCACGATCGCCAACAAGGGCGAGAAGGAAATCGCCTACAAGAGCTTTAACGGCACGCTCGAAGGCAAGGACGACCGCGCCAGCCTGCTCACCACGACCAAGAAGTTCCTCCCGCTCGTCAACTTCGGCCAGCTCGAGCCCGCCGACGCGATCAAGCAGGCCACGCTGAAGGCGGGGGACGCGGTCACGGACACGCTCTACTTCATGGCGCCGCCCGCGGGGATCGTCCCGGAGACGCTGATGCTGCCGGCCAAGAACCACGGCGACTCGGGCTACTGGAAGCTCGCGGTGAAGGTGGAAGAGGACAAGTAGCGCCAATGCGGATTGCGGATTGCGGATCTCGGATTGCGGATCGATCCAGGACTTCGCAATCCGCAATCCGAAATCCGGACTCACCCGCGCCCCCGCCGCGCGATCGCCCGCGCGTAGATCCCCTCCAGCGTCTCCAGGTGCGTGTCGTACGACAGCCGCGGGCGCAGCGCCAGGCACGCGTTGCTCATCAGCAGCCGCGTGTCCGGGTCTGCCAGCGACGTCATTGCCGTCGCCAGCCCGCGCACGTCTGCGGCGTTGTCGAGCACGAACCCGTGCTGGCCCGGCGTCATAATCTCGCACGCCCCGTTCTGCCGGGTGCTCACGACCGGCAGCCCCATCGCCAGCGCCTCGAGGACGACCAGTGAGCACGGGTCGTGCCGGGTCGGCAGGACGAAGTAGTCCGCCCCCGCGTACGCCGGGTAGACGTCGCTCGCCCCGCCCGCGAACCGCACGCGGTGCGTCACGCCCAGCCGCTCGGCCACGCGGCGGTAGGGGCTCGCCGCGTCGCGTCCGACGACCAGCAACATCGGCCGCTCTCCCGCCGGGCCCTTGTCCCTGGCGAGCACCTGCGCCAGCGCCTCGATCGCCTCGCGCACGCCCTTGCGCGCGAAGTCCTGGGCAACGATGAGGGCGACCGGCGCGTCGTCCGTCACGCCGAGATGCTTTCGGTAATCCCGCCGCTCGCCCGGCCGCGCCGCCGGGTCGTACTTCGTCAGGTCCACGGAATTGAACAGCGTCGCCAGGTCGTCGTCCGCGAGCGCAT
>DATHXE010000889.1:0-1788 GCA_035459845.1 Tepidisphaeraceae bacterium
AGGCCGAGGCCCGGCCCTACCTGGCGACGGGCCAGGCGCCGGCCGAGGCGGCGCCGGTCGCGTGACCGGCGGCCGGGACAGTCAGTCCGGGCGGACGGTGGGATTTACAGAAATTAAGTTGCAGTCCTTTGTACCTTGTGCTCTGACGTTCTTCTCTGCGCCCCCTCCGCGCCCTCTGCGTCTCTGCGGTGAACTATTCTGCGGAATCCGCGACCGCGGTCCGCAATTCCTCCCGCTCCCCCGCGATCGCCCACGCCGTCACCAGCACCAGCGCCACTCCCGCCGCCGCCCCGGCCGTCAGTGCCACCGTCTCCGCCGACGCCGAGCCCAATAAGCGCATCATCCCCAGCACCGCCAGCGGGACCACCACGTTATCCAGCCCGCACGGGCACGCCGCCTCCACCAGCGTGACCGCGATCGCGACCGCCGCCGCCGTCAGCACCATCCGCCCGACCGGCCCGCCCCCGCCCAGCCCCAGTTCCACCCCCAGCACGCACGCCAGCGCCACCGCGCACAGCGCCAGCGACCCCTCGATGCTCTTGCGCCCCCCGCCCGGCGCCGGGTACGTGCACAGCCCCCACCGCCGCCCCACCAGCGCCGCCGCCGCATCCGCCAGCGCCAGCACGAGCACCGGCCCCACGAACCCCGCCTTGTCACCCGGCCCCGTCATCGCGAACAGCGCCAGCACCGTCACCGGAAAGTAAAACTCCCCCGCGCTCCGCCGACCGACGCCGTAGATGACGTCCGCCACCTGCCGGTCCAGCGCCGGCACGAACCGCCGCGCCACCAGCAGCCCCACGAACACACCCGTCAACAACACCACCGGCCCCACTGACTCGAACACCCAAGGCAGCGGCACCAGAATGATCCCCATCCCCGCGTGCAGCACCTTCCGCCCCGTCTCGGGAGAGAGCGAGTACCGCGAATGCGCCCACCGCACGCCAGCGAGCAGCCCGCGCGCCGCGGCGAGGATCGCGAATATGAATATCAAATCTTGCATAACGCCGCCCGGCCCCGGGCTAGTCGCTTCAGCGGCTAGTGACCGGCCACAACGCGCTCACCCTCGCCCAAAACACCACACGACGAGTAACACGAACTCGATCGGGACTAACACCATCGCGGCAACTAGGACCGCCACCTCGCCCGACGTCGCCGCGAGCTGGCGACCGTGCCGCGCCGGCCGGCGCGGCTGCGCGTAATCTAGGACTCGCCGCCCCAGCCGCCCTGACGTCTTCGCCACGCTCATCCGGCTACCTCGATCCGAAAGAACAGCGCGAACAGCCACACCGGGCCCAGCGCCAACAGCGTCACGAACACCAACACCAGCACGCATCCCACACAGTCCGCGACCTGCGCCCACCGTCGTGTGCGCCGGCCCCGATCGGGCGTCGCGTATGCCAGGATCGTCGGCCTCATGTTCATTCCACGCCCGTTCACATCACCCGGATCAGCACCGCGAGAATCGCCACGAACACCACCGGCGACGCGAGCACGAACAACGCCAGCAACGCCGTGACGACCGCCTCCACCCGCGGGCTCACGTCGACATCGATCTTCGGTCGCAGCGGCCCCGCGTAATCAAGCTCGATCCGTTTCATCGCATCACCCACAATGGGCAATCGGCAATCGGCAATCGGCAATCCCATTCCCCCTGGGCGGGGGCGCATCCTCCCGAAGGACACGCCCCGCGCCGCCAGGGAAAAGCTCGCGTCGTATTCCGTAGCTCAACATTCCGATGTTGAGGACCGGCGCGGCACGCCAAGTCGCGCCCCTCGCGTTCGAGCGCTC
>DATHXE010000890.1:0-4752 GCA_035459845.1 Tepidisphaeraceae bacterium
CGTCGTCTGCGAGCACGTAGTGCGCCAGCGTCGCCGGGTCCTGGTCGAGCGCGGCCGTCGCGCGCCGCCACGCGGTGATCTGTCGGCGTTCGTCCCCCGCCGTGAGCGCCGCGTAGTCGGCTTCTCGCACAAAGGTCAGCGGCGTCGCCCGGATGCGCTCGACCGCGCGGTCCGTCACCCGGCCTCCCTCGCCCGCCGACAGCTTCGCCGCCGGCGTCGTCGCGCCCGACGGATACACCTCCACGACCCCGCCGAACACGTGAACCTCCGCCGGCCCGGTCGGCGGCACGCTCACCCCGAACTCCGTCCCCAGGTCCACCACCGTCAGCCGGTCGCCCGACACCTTGAACCCTCGCGCCGGCGGCGGAACCAGCGCCGTCACCCGCCCGCCCCGGCAATACACCTCCATCTCCGACCGCACTTCAACCTCGGCCGGCCCCTGCACGATCAGCCGCGCGCCACTAAAAAACTCGACCTGCGCCGCCCCCGCCGACAGATTGAGCACCTTGCCCGGCGAGAGCACCGCGCCGGGCCCTGGCGCATCGGCTGCCCACGTCGCGTCGACCGTCGACGCCAAGACGGCCACACCGGCCGGCGTCGTCGTCGCGACCAATCGCTCATCGCGGTCCGGCGTCGGACCCGTACCGCGGTTGGCCAGCAGAAAGACGATCACCCCGACGCACGCCGCCATCCCCGTCGCGACCCACCAGAACGCCCGCCGACTCCGCGCCGATCTGATCCAACTCGGCGGACGCGCGGGCGACACTGGCGTGACATCCGGCGTCGCGTCCGCCTCGGCCGCCATCCGCCGGCCCCACTCCTCCTGCCCCCACTGCGTCGCGTCGGCGTGCAGGCGCGCGCGGTCCCAGAAGATCGCCCGGGCGTCCGGCGACGAGAGCAGCGCCCGCTCCAACTCCGCGCGGTCCGCTTCCGACAGTGCCCCGTCAAAGTACCGGTCGAACAGGATGTCCAGCCGCTCGTCGGTCACGCGTTCCCCCCGTTGGCCGCCATCTTCCGCTCGATGCACTGCCGAAGCGCGGCACGCGCGCGCGACAGCGCGACGTAGACCGAATCCACACCCCACTCCATGCTCCGCGCGATCTCCTCGGGCTTGTGCGCCTGCTGGTACCGAAGTTCGACGACGCGCTTGCTCTGCGCCCCGAGCCGCCCGACGCAATCCGCGAGCATGCCGAGCCGCTCGTCGGCCCCGTCGTCCGCCGGCCGGCTCGCCGCCAGCGCGTCGAGCACCGCGTCCGACAACGGCCGCCACTGCCGCGCCGCCCGCCGGCCGGCCTCGCGCACCTTGTTCCGCGCGATCCCGCACGCCCAGGCGACGAAATCGCGGCTCGAATCGTACGCGTCCGCCTTGGCCGTGACCGTCAGGAACGTCTCCTGCACGACGTCGTCCACGAGCGTGCGGTCCGGCATCAGCGCCACAACGAACCCGCGCACGTGCCCCGCGTGCTGCACGAACAGCCGCTGAACGAGGCTGGCGGGGTTGCTCGAATCGGAGGGCATATCGATGGCGCAGAACGCGTCCTGTCATTGTCCGACACCGCCCAAACCTTATCACCGCCGGACGAATTTTGTTCCGGAGCCGTGCCGAGGTGCGATTGCTTTGGTGGCGTGACCCGCCCGCCGGTGGTACGGTGGCGAACCCACCGTTTCCCCATTTTTCAGGAGCCGTTCATGATTTTCAGCCGTTTCGGCACACGCATCACCCTCGTCAGCAAGAGCGAGGACGCCGCCGGCCAACTCCGGCTCCAGGGCACCGGCGAAGGCATGGAGGGGACCCGCGAGTACGGCCGCGCCGACCTGAAGGCCGACGACGGCGGCCCCGAAATCGACGCCGCGATCGCCGCCCTCCCTTGGAAGGACAAGCGCTGAACGCATCGCATTTCCGCCCTCCCACGCCGGAGGCGGAGCCAAAGGCGACGCCCCGGATCGCCATCCCAAGAACGCAACAATCCCCCGCAAAGTGCACCAAATCAAACCGGCCACGGCATCGCGCCGTGGCCTGTTTCATTTTCGAACGCATCCGCCTTAACGCGACACCACCCGCGTCGTCTCGTAACTCCAGGACGCCCCACAGTGCGGGCACCGCTGCCCCACCATCGAGGAATTCGAGACCACCTTGTGGCACGCCGAGCACCGCTTCTCCGCGAGCGTCGGCGTCGAAGGAGCCGACGGGCCCTGCTGGCGACCCGCCGCGATTTGCACTGGCGCGATCGGCCGCCGGCCCGCCTCCGCCGCTTCCCGCCGGGCACTCGCCAAGGCGACCTGCGTGCTGGCGATCTGCCGGTCGGCCGCGGCGATCTGGCCCTGGGCGTCCTGCCAGTCCGCGCTCTCGCGGATCGACCGATCGAAGTCCGCCCGGCGGGCCCGCATGGCCGACGTCGCCTCGATCAGGCGGTCCCGCGCCGCCGTCAGGGCCGGGTTGGGGTTGGCGACCGCCCGCTCCATCCGGGTGACCACGTCCGCCGCCCGCAGCGCCGCGGTCGCCGCGTTCTGCCGATCGAACGCCGACGCCGTCTCCGGCAGTCGGTTCAGAGCGGCCCGAGCCTGCTCCAGCGCGGCCTGAGCGGTCCGATGTGCCGACGTTTCCCGCAGATCCTTCAGGGCGGCCTCCCGGGCGTCTTCCAACGCCATCATCAACCGCCGCTGACCGACCACGGAGTCCCACAGTTCCGGGCTCTGCTCGAACTCGCGCGTCATGTCCAGCACGACCCGCAGCGCCCGGCTCTTCGCCAACTCCCGGTCGGCCCGCGCCTGGTCGAGTTCCCGCCGAAGTTCCTCGACGCGGTCGTACGCCGCCGTTCGGGCGTCGGTCGGGTACTGCGCGATTGCGGAAGCGGTCGTCAGGGCGAGCATCAGGGAGCAGGTCAGGCGGGTCATAGCGATCTCCTTCCGGGGGTTCATCCAGGGAAGCGAGACCCGACCGATTCGCGAGACATTTTTTCCTCTCTTTACCCCCTTGCGCCTTTGCGTCTTTGCGGCGATTCTGAGCCGGGTTTGACAATTCCCCGCCCCAAGGCTCTAATACGCCCGTAAATGCAACAGGACTCCCTGCGACTCGCGCTTCAGACGCTGGCCCTTCCGGGCCTCCTTCTTACGTGCGCGTGACGCAGGGCCGATGATCTTTCGGACATTGCCCCGACCCTGCGATCAACCGTCGCGGGGTCTCTTGTTTTGGCGGCCACGGTCATGGCCGCCGCCCCGGCCCGCCCCGCGACGGGTATGATTCAAGGTGCCGAGGCGCCCCGTGAACCCGAGCCGAACGGACCCCTTCCGCCCGGCCGGTTCACACGACCCCGAGGAGCTTCTGATGGAACCGGCGACTTCGCCCACCGACGTTCGGATCTTCGACACCACGCTGCGCGACGGCGAGCAGTCGCCCGGCGCCACCCTCAACTACAAAGAGAAACTCGAGGTCGCCCGCCAGCTCGAGCTCCTGGGCGTCGACGTGATCGAGGCCGGCTTCCCTGTCTCCTCGCCGGGCGACTTCGAGTCGGTCAAGGCGATCGCCGCCGAGATCACCGACGCCACCGTCTGCGGCCTGGCCCGCTGCCATCCGAAGGACATCGAGCGCGCCGGCGAGGCCGTCCGCCACGCCAGGCGCGGCCGCATCCACCTGTTCTGCGCCACCTCCAAGATCCACCGCGAGCACAAGCTGCGCAAGGGCAAGGAGGAGATCCTCAAGCTGGCCGTCGAGTCGATCAAGCAGGCGCTGGAGTACACGACCGACATCGAGTTCTCCCCGGAGGACGCCAGCCGCACGGAGCAGGAGTTCCTCGAAGAAATGACCCACGCCGCCATCGAGGCCGGCGCCACGACCATCAACCTCCCCGACACGGTCGGCTACGCCACGCCCAAGACCTACGGCGAGATCTTCGCCCACATGATCGCGCGCCTGCCGATCATTAGGGAAAAGAACATCTACCTGTCCGCCCACTGCCACGACGACCTGGGCCTGGCCGTCGCCAACAGCCTATCGGCCGTCGAGAACGGCGCGCGGCAGGTCGAGTGCACGATCAACGGCATCGGCGAGCGCGCCGGCAACGCCGCGCTCGAGGAGATTGTCATGGCGCTGCGCACGCGCGCCGACTATTTCAAGGCCACCACCCGCATCGACGCCACCAAGATCTACCCGACCAGCCGGATGGTCTCGAACCTGACCGGCCTGGCCGTCCAGCGCAACAAGGCCATCGTCGGCGAGAACGCCTTCGCCCACGAATCCGGCATCCACCAGGACGGCGTCCTCAAGTTCCGCGAGACCTACGAGATCATGGACCCGACCCACGTCGGCATCCCCAAGAACTCGCTCGTCCTCGGCAAGCACTCCGGCCGCAGCGGCTTCCGCGACCGGGTCGCCCAACTCGGCTATCAGCTGACCGACGAGCAACTCCAGGCGACGTTCGAGAAGTTCAAGGCCCTGGCCGACAAGAAGAAGGAAGTATTCGACGAGGACATTGAGGCATTGGTCGACGAGCAGCTCGAAGTCTCGGCCGGCGCGTTCGAACTGGCCGGCCTGCAGGTCACCGCCGGGTCGAACACGATCCCGACCGCGACCGTCACGCTCCGCGATTCGGCCGGCGAACAACTCCAGGACGCCAGCGTGGGCGACGGCCCGGTCGACGCGATCTACTCGGCCATCCAGCGCATGACCGGCATCAAGCTCACGCTCACCGACTACCGCATCCGCGCCGTCACCCGCGGCAAGGACGCCCAGGGCGAGGTCCAGGTCGAGATGGA
>DATHXE010000891.1:0-7898 GCA_035459845.1 Tepidisphaeraceae bacterium
GTCGCGCGGGACGATGTTACCGTACTTCGGGTAGCGCTCCTCGAGGAAGTAATACCGCTCGTCCTCGGGGATCGAGTTGGGCCCGCGCGCGTCGCCCGCCTTCCGCGGCACCCACACCCGCCCGCCCTCGCCGCGCGCCGATTCGCTGATCAGCCGGCACTTGTCCTCGCCCGGGATCGCCGTCGGGTGCACCTGGATCATCTCCGGGTTCCCGTACCGCGCCCCCGCCTGGTAACACCGCGCCAGCGCCCCGCCCGTGCAGATGACCGACATCGTGCTCTTGCCGAACACCAGCCCGTTCCCGCCCGTCGCCATCACGACCGCGTCGGCGCGGAAACTCTTGATCTCCATCGTCCGCATGTCCTGCGCCACAATCCCCACGCAGTGCGGCCCCTGTGGCCCGTCGTTCATGATCGGCCAGAGGAACTCCCAGAACTCCTTCTTGTGGATCCGCCCCTCCGCTTCCCACCGGCGCGTCTGCTCGTCCAGCGCGTACAGCAACTGCTGCCCCGTCGTCGCCCCCGCGAAAAATGTCCGCTTGAACAGCGACCCGCCGAACAGCCGCAGTTCCCGCTGCCCCTCCGGCGTCCGGTTGAACGGCACGCCCATCCGGTCGAGCAAATCGATGATCCGCGGCGCCCAATTCGTCATCTCCAGCACCGGCGGCTGGTCCGCCAGGAAGTCGCCCCCCAGCGCCGTCTCGTCGAAGTGCACCCACTCCGAGTACCCCTGTTGCCGTGCGATCTCGTTACACGCGTTGATCCCCCCCTGCGCGCACACGCTGTGCGACCGCTTCACCGGCACCATCGAGAACAGGTCCACCGGCACCCCGTCCTCCGCCAGCTTGATCGCACACGCCAAGCCCGCGAGCCCGCCCCCGACCACGATCACGCGCTTCTTTGCTGCAACTGCCATATTAGCCTCGTAGGGTGGGCACTGCCCACCGCCTGTCGCCAACAACGTCCGTCCCCGATTCGATGGTGGGCAATGCCCACCCTACCGGCCGAGCTTCTTCCGCTTCTCGTACACGAACCTTAGGTGATGCTCCAGATGCTCGGCGTAATGATCCACCGTTTCACCCAATTTGATCAGCCCGCGCTCGTTGTGGCACCCCACCCGCCCGAACGCCTCGGCCGGCAACCGCCGCAACACCTTCGCAAACTCTTTCCGGTTCAGATCGAACAACGTCAGCGCCGCCTCGGCCGACTGCGCCTCGTAGAATAACCCCGCCGTGAACTTCGACTCGTCGTACCCGATCAGCAGCGGGTTCTCCTCGGCCACGATCCGCTTCATCCGGTGAATCCCGATCGCGTCGGAATCCGCCATGTGAACGACGATCTGGTGGATCGACCAAGTCCCCGGCACCGGAAACGCGAGCATCTCCTCCGCCGACAACCCCGCCACCGCCGCGCGCAGCGCGTCGCCGCCAGCCTCGAACCGCGTGATGTCAGGCAATGCGTTCATCGTCCGCACTCGCAACTCGCAACTACTTCCCAAGCTTCTTCCGCTTCTCAAGCAAAAACTTCAGGTGGTGATCCTGATGATCCACCGCCTTCTCGACCAGCTCCTTCAGCGTCTTCCGCCCCGCGACGGTATGCGTCCCGGCCCGCTGCAGCGCCGCCTCCGGCAACGCCCGCAGCACGCTCACCATCTGCTTCCGCGTCAACCGCACCAACTCCGCCGCGTCCGCCGCCGACTGCTGCTCGTACGCCAGCCCCGCCGTCCACCGGTTCTCGTCCATCGCCTGCAGCGGCGGCTCGTCCTCGGCGATCACCCACTTCATCCGCGCCGCGAACACGGTCTCCGTGTCCGCCAGGTGAATCGCGATCTGCTGGATCGACCACGTCCCGGGGATCGGAAACGCCAGCAACTCCTCGCGCGACAATCCCGCCAGCGCGTCCCGCAGCGCCGTAGCGCCGGCCTCGTACCGTTGGATCAGTTCGTTTTCCATGTCGTCAGTCCAGGGGGGCGCGGTGTGCTCACTTCAGTGAGCATGCCGATCACTTCGGCAAATCCACGATCGCCTTCTGCGGGTTGTTGAACTGCGCCTGCGCCGGCTCGAGCCCTTTCAACTTCACCGACGCCCCCCACGCCACCACGCCGCACCCGAACGTCAGCGCGAACAGTCCCGCGCACACGAACCCCCACCGCCGCTGCGCCGCCTTGCTCACCGTCAGCCCCCACGTGATCCCGGCCGTCCAAAACCCGTTCGCCAGGTGGAACGTCGACGCCAGGATGAACAGCGGGTACACGACGAACGCGACCGTCCAGTGCGCGTTGATGTGCCGCACCGTGCTCGCCGCCGCCTTCCCGTGCCCGGCCTCGAACGCCAGCGTGTCGCCCAGGAACCCCTTCATCCCCAGCACGTGGAACACGAGCCCCGCCACGATGATCATCGCGCTCACGCGCTGTAGCGTGTAGAAGACGTTCTTGAAATATGGGTAGTGGATCGGGTTGGGCTCGGCCCGCAGCGTGATCCAGATCCCGTACACCGTGTGGAAGATGATCGGGATGAAGATGAACGCCCACTCGATCGCCAGCAAGAACGGCAGCGAGTGGATCTTCGCCACCTGCGTCTCGAACGACCACGTGCCGTCCTGCGGGTGCCGCCCCTGGATCAGCGTCGCGTTGATCAGCAGGTGCACGATGATGTACCCGCCGAACAGGATGCCGGTCAGCGAGTGCAGCCGGCGGAGCATGAAGTGACGCGAGCCGGCCCGACTGCTGGCCTTATGCGGCGAAGGGTGGCCCACGGGGGGTGCGGATACGGTCGACACGAAGGTCCTTTCCCAGAACGGCGCTCGGAAACCGGCCGACGCGCCATCCCGCGCGCGTCCCGTGCCGCCCGAAGCCGCGCGGCATTATAGGGAACCGCCCCGCCCCCCGCCAATACGACCAGAGCCTTACGCACGCGCCCGCCCGTCCCAGCCCCCCAGTTTCACTTCCGCGGCGTTCGCCGGCGCCACGACCCGCCTCCGCGCCGCTCACGCCGGCGCACACCGCACACCGGCGCCGCCCGGCACGCCGCCCCTGATTTACCGGGCGCGAATCAAATTCGGCCGCCCGAACCGCTCGTCGCACACCCGCGCCGCCCAATCACATCCCCGGGTGCGAGATGGGCATTTCTCCCCCCGCCCGCGCCCCCGTGTCGCACTTGCGAACGTCTACCACTTCACAATACACTCACCGATCTCAACAACTGAATCAAAAAAGTGGAGGTCGGTCGATGCGCACCGGCACGGTCAAGTGGTTCAACGACCAAAAGGGGTTCGGCTTCATCGCGGACGACGACGGCGGCGAGGACGTCTTCGTCCACTACTCCGTCATCCAGCACGACGGCTTCAAAAGCCTCAAGGAAGGCCAGCGCGTCCAGTACGACGCCGAGCCCTCCGGAAAAGGCCTCAAAGCGACGATGGTGAAGCCCGCGTAAGTCCGCGAATCGCGTACGCGCCTCCCCCTCCAAAGCGGCTTGGCACCTCCGGTGACCATGTCCTCCGCCGCGCGCCCTCACTCCCTCCCGCGCACCTTCATCAAATACTCCACGATCCCCGGCACGCTCTGATCCGGGATCGGCGCCCCGAACACCTTCCGCATCTTCTCCACCTGCGCCTCCCACGTCTTCCGCGGGAACGTCGGCTGCATCGTCAGGTACCGCCCCGAGTGGCACACCCCGCACTGCACCTCCACCACGTCCTTCCCCGGCCCCTCCGGCCACCCGTTCCCCATCTCCGGCAACTCGATCCGCCGAACCGACCCCTGAATCTGCGCCGGCGCAACGCCCTCCGCGGCCCGCACCCGCGCGCCACCCACCCACGCGCACACCGCCCCGCCCAACACCGCGCTCAAAATAATCGCTCGCTTCATACTCGTCTCCTGCGTCTCGTGCGCCGTTCGGCGCCCGTCCCGCGACAAGTCGCTGGGCTCCCTCAGATCTCAGGACTCAGCACTTTCATCCTTCCCCTACCCCGCTTCCACCTCCACCCTTTCAATCACGTTCCGCGCATACCCGCTCCGGTTCCACTGCCTCTCGACCTGCGTCTCCGCCGCCGCGCTCGTCGCCCGGCACAGCAGCGCGTGTTTCCCCGCCGCCGGCGTCCACGGGTACCGCCACCGCCGCCACGAGAACCGCCCGAGTTCCGGGTCCAGTTTCGCCTGGTTCCACGTCTTCCCGCCGTCGGCCGACACCTCCACCGTCGCGATCCCCTTGCCCGCGTCCCACGCCAGCCCGTTCACCTCGACCGCCTGACCGGCCGGCACCTTCTCCCCGCCCAGCGGAAACGCGAACAAGCTCCGCGTCACCATCTCCGTGATCGGCACCGTCTCCTTCGCCAGGTCCGTCGGCGACTCGTTCACCTTGGGGTCGCCCTTGGGCACCCGGTACGCCTTGGTCATCCAGAACCCCTCGAACGCCTTGTCCAGCACGTTGATCTCGTCCAGCGCCTTCACCCAGTACGTCGCAAACCACCCCGGCACCACCAGCCGCAACGGGAACCCGTTCAGCATCGGCAGTTCCTTATCGTTCTGCGCGTACGCCACGATCACGTCCGCGTCGTTCGCCTTCGCGATCTGCAAACTCTTCACGTAGTCCGGCGTCCCCGGATTCTGCGCCGTCACCGGGATGATCGCCGAGTCCAGCCCGCCAAAACTCACCTCCACCGCCCCCGGCTTCACCTTCGCCTTGGCCAGCAAATCCTTCAGCCGCACCCCCGTCCACTTCGCATTACCGACCGCCCCGTGCCCCCACTGCCCCCCCGCCACCCGCGGCGTAAACAAACTCCGCGAGTTCCCCGAACACTGGTTCACCGCCACCACCGTCACCGCCTCGAAATCCTTCTTCAGTTGATCGACCGACAGCGACAACGGCGACTCCACGTGCCCGCCCACCTTCAGCCGGAACTCCGCCAGGTCCACCCGCGTCGGGATGATCCCGATGTGCCACCGCACGAACATCGCCTCGTTCGGCGTCAGATCGTGCACGAAGTACTTCGCCGGCATCTCCAGATTGGGCGGCCGGTCCGTCAGCAAAATCAACTCCGTCTTCTCCGGAAACCGCGCCAGCTCCAGCTTCGACTTCCCCGCCGGCGCGTCACTCGGAACGCCCCCCGGCGCAGGCGAATCCGCCCCCGCGCTGCGCGGCATCTCCCCCAGCACGCGCGACATCAACCCCGACGTCGTCAGCACCCCCGCCCCCACAAGCCCCGCCGTCCACCGCAGGAAAGCCCGCCGCGCCACCGTCCCGTCCGAAACCGCCTCGTTCCGCCGATCCATAGCGATCCTCCCGCGAAAGATGTCCGACGGCCGGCGATGCTACCCCTGCCATCCCATCCTGCCTACCCGCGATCCGCGCGCTCCAGCAATCGCCACACCCGACTTCGCGTGTCTCTCAATCTCTGTGTCTCTGTGCCTCTGTGGCATATTGAGCGACGCCTGCTCCCGCTCCAGTGCGGACACCCCGTACAATCCCCGGTGCGCCGCCATCCCCTCGACCCTCGCCCCCTACGCCCCTCCCGCGCCCCCTGGCCCGTCATCGTCTTCCTCGCCGGCTTCGGCCTCGCCGTCGTCGGCCTCGCCTACTACTACCTCCTCCCCGCCGCCGAGGCCGTCGTCTCCGCCAAGCAGGCCGGCGACACCAAAGGCCAGCGCGCCATCTCCGCCACCGCCGCCCTCCTCCTGGCCGTCCTCCTGATCGTCCTGATCTGCGGCATCTTCATGACCTTCCGCATCGGCCGCTACTTCTTCCCCCGCAACACCGCCCCCCGCACGAAAACCAAGTACGTCGACGCCTGGGCCGAGTCCGCCAAGCGCATGCCCACCCCCCCGCCGGAGGACGAGGAGGAGACGCGCGCGGAACCGTGAAACATGAAGAAGGGCTGCGCAAACTCGAAGGACGAAACTCGAAGCTCGAATCAATGACGAATGACTAAGGACGAATGACGAAACGCCGAAAACCGCACTGAGGCCGGCCCCCGTTTCGTCATTCGATCTTCGTCCTTCGGTTTTGATTCGAGCTTCGAGTTTCGTCCTTCGTCATTCCACGTTTCGTCCTTCGTCATTCCACGTTTCGTCCTTCGCCATTCCACGTTTCGTCCTTCGTCGTTCCACGCCGCGTCCTTGTGCGCATCCCGCCCCGCGTGGTAAGAGCCCTCCTGACAGTCACCCCTCCACCGTGGCATCCAAAGGCAAGCGACGATCCTCCCCGCCCGCACGCCCCGCCAAGGCGCCGCCGCCGCCCAACACCGAAAGCGCCGCGCCCCGCCCGGGGTGGGGCGCCCCCTGGGTCCTGCCCGTCGCCATCGTCCTCCTCACCGCCCTCGCCTACGCCTCCGCCTACGGCCGCGGCTTCGTCTGGGACGACGAGCACCACATCGCCGCCAACACCACCCTCCGCGACGCCGCCGGCCTCGCCCGCATGTGGACCGACGTCCGCTCGCTCCCCCAGTTCTACCCCCTCACCCACACCACCTTCTGGCTCGAGTACCGCCTCTGGGGCCCGCACCCGCTCGGGTACCACGTCACCAACGTCCTCCTCCACGCCGCCAATGCCGTCCTCGTCGGCGTCGCCCTCCGCCGGCTCGCCGTCCCCGGCGCCTGGCTCGCCGCCGCCCTGTTCGCCGTCCACCCCGTCCACGTCGAGTCCGTCGCCTGGATCACCGAGCGCAAGAACGTCCTCTCCGGCCTCTTCTACCTGCTCGCCGGCCTGGCTTACCTCACCTTCACCGGCATCGGCACGCGCGACCGCGCGCCCGCCGCCGACCGCCCGACCCGCGGCCACTGGGGCTGGTACGCCGCCGCCTGCGCGCTCTTCGCTTGCGCCCTGCTGAGCAAGTCCGTCACCGCCTCCCTGCCCGCCGCGCTCGGCCTAATCCTCTGGTGGAAGCGGTCCCTCACCTGGCGGCACGTCGCCCTGCTCCTACCCATGCTGATCGCCGGCGCCGCCATGGGCCGCCTCACCGCCTGGCTCGAGGTCCACCACGTCGGCGCGCGCGGCCCCGCCTTCGACTTCTCGGTCGCCGACCGCGTCCTGATCGCCGGCCGCGCCCTCTGGTTCTACCTCGGCAAACTCCTCTGGCCCCACCAGCTGATCTTCACCTACCCCCGCTGGCACATCGACGACGACGCCGCTTGGCAGTACCTCTTCCCCCTCGCCGCCGTCGCCCTCGTCGCCACCCTCGTCGCCCTGCGCCACCGCGTCGGCCGCGCGCCGCTCGTCGCCGCCCTGTTCTTCGGCGGCACCCTCTTCCCCGCCCTCGGCTTCGCCGACGTCTTCCCCATGCTCTTCTCGTTCGTCGCCGACCACTTCCAGTACCTCGCCAGCATCGGCCCGATCGCGCTGTTCGCCGCCGTCGTCACCCGCTACTGCCCCCGCGCCTGGGCCGCCGCCCCCGCCGCCGTCCTGCTCCCCGTCCTCGCCCTCCAGACCTACACCCAGTGCTTCGCCTACGACGACTACGAGACCCTCTACCGCGACACGATCGAGAAGAACCCCGCCGCCTGGATGGCCCACAACAACCTCGGCACCCTGCTCGAGTTCGTCGGCCGCCACGACGAGGCCATCGCCTCGTACACGCTCGCCGCCGCCCACGTCGACTACGACCCCGACGCCCACGTCAACCTCGGCAAGCTCCTCACCCAAATCGGCCGCCCCGCCGAGGCCGTCCCCCACCTGCGCACCGCCGTCCGCATCGCCCCCGCCGACGCCGACGCCCACTTCCAGCTCGCCCGCGCCCTCGAAGCCACCGGCGACCGCAACGCCGCCATCACCGCCTACCGCCAGGCCCTCCGACTCCGCCCCGGTTGGGACCAACCCACCGCCCGCCTCGAAGCCCTCACGCGCCCGCCGAAGTGAAACATGAAGACGGGGCGGCTAACCACGAAGGCACGAAGGCGCGAAGAAGACC
>DATHXE010000892.1:0-8943 GCA_035459845.1 Tepidisphaeraceae bacterium
CAGGTCCTTGCACTGCGCGATCGCGTGCTCCACGCCCGCCTGGTACACCGCTTCGGGGTCGCTCTCCAGGCCCTCGAGCTTCGTCAGCAGCGGGTGGGGGATCTTGCTCCCGCACATCGACACGAACCGCTTGATCTGCCCCACGTTCAGGATCGGCATGATCCCCGCGATGATCGGCACCTTGATCCCCATCGCGTGGGCCTGGTCGCGGAACCGGTAGAAGTCGGCGTTGTCGAAGAACAACTGTGTGACGACGAAGTTCCCGCCGTTGTCGACCTTCGCCTTCAGGTGCTCCATGTCGCGCGTGCGGTTCAGGCACTGCGGGTGCCCTTCCGGGTACCCGGCCACGCCGATGCAGAAGTCGTGGCGGTTGCGGACGTACTTCACCAGCTCGTCGGCGTAGCTGAACCCGCCCTGCGTCGCCGTGAACGTCGTCTGCCCGAACGGCGGGTCGCCGCGCAGCGCCAGCACGTTGCGGATGCCGGCGTTCCAGAGCTCGTCGAGGATCCCACCGATCTCGTCGGACGTGTGCCCGACGCACGTCAGGTGGGCCATGGCGCGGATCTTCAGCTCGTTCTGGATGCGCGTCGTCAGGTCGAGCGTCTTCCCGCGCGTCGACCCCCCGGCCCCGTACGTGACCGAGACGTAAGACGGCTTGAGCGCGTGGAGCTCGCCGATCGCGGAGTACAACTGCGCCCACCCCGCCTCGTTCTTCGGCGGGAAGAACTCGAACGAGATCGCGGGCAGGCCAAGGCCGAAAAGACGATCGATCCGCATGGGCACGACACCTCAGGGGGACAACTCGGGACGGACAATTCCGATTCTATCAGCAATATCGGTTAGGGAGGGTGGGGGCAAGAGTGCGCGGGCTGAGGCAAATCCGTAAACCATCCCACGCTGCGCCGCTAACCCAAACCCACGTCAACGTTTAGCCATGACCCGCAGGGAAAGTGGCAGCGCCGCCCGCACGGCAGCGCGGTACGGTGAACGGAAAAAGCAGACCGGGCGTCGCGGCTTTGTCGGCCGCGACGCCCGGTTGAACTCACAGGGGGGGAATCGAGGCCCGTCGTTCGGGCGGGCCTCGGCTTGGGTACCCGTCAGCCGCGCCGGGCCATCCCGGCGGCTAAGAGGGGTCTCGAACAGGGGTCGTCGGATCGCGCCCGACCGTCGGGTTAGAACCCGAAGATCGCGTCGATGCCGAACGTCCACTGGTCGTTCTTCGTGCCGCCCGCGAAGAAGTCGTTCGGGGCGTAGTCGTAGCGAATTTCCGGGCGGAACCGCAGGCTGGCGAAGTTCTTGTTCGACTGGAGCGGCTTGATGTCCAGGCCGACCGTCACTTCGTACACCGTGTCGGTGCCCAGGCCGCGGGCCCCGTCGTTGTCGCTGAAGTACTCCGCACGCACGTTGAGCGCGAACCCGGGGCTGAACGCGTAGGTCAGGTACCCCGCGATGCCGCACCAGTTCGCGTCACCGCCGTCCGAGGCCGCGTTCTCTTCCCAGCCGAAGTCGGCGTTGATCGCCAGGCTGAGGTTGTCGCCGATCTTCGTCAGGTAGATCACGTCCAGGACGTACCGGTAGTCGTCGTTGTTCCCGGCCTGCTCCGGGCCACCGATGAACGTGACCTTCAGGGCCGAGTTCTTGTCGATGTTCCAGCTGACCCGGCCGAACAGGTCGATCGCGCACCCGTTGTTGTCCTCGAGCGACTGCTCCCACCCGCGGCTGAACCCGGCGTCGATCGTGATCGCGTCGTTGAACCCGTACGTGGCGTAGGCCCCGGTGTGGGTGAACGGGATCGCGTACCCGAACAGGTACGAGTGCGAGTACAGCGCGTTCTGGTTCGGGTCGATCGTCTCCTGCCCGAGCAGCGTGACGAACTTACCGAGCCGGACGTTCAACCCGGTCCCGACGTTGCCGAAGTACAGGTCGAGGTAGAGCTGCGTCAGGTCGAACTGCTCGTTCGGGCCGTCGTTCACCCCGTAGTGGTCGAACATGCCGTTCGAGTGGATCAGGCGGGCGTCGGCGCCCCACATCCACTCCATCCGACCACCGACCTGGAACGTCTTGGCCGTCTTGTCCACGTCCTTGTTGACGTAGATCACCAGCTGGTTGAGGTTCGGGTCCTGGTTCTCGAAGTCGAAGACCCGGCCCTCGCTGGTCTGGACGTTGCGCGTGTTGTACGTCAACGACCCTTCCACCCAACCGCCGATCGTCAGCCCGTAGCTGCCGAGCGTCTTGCCGGCGCCCATCTTCTCCGCCAGGCCCATCAGGGATGAGTCGGCCGGGCCGGTCTCGGCCAGGTACTTGGGGGTGTCGAGCGTGAGCCCCGCGGGGGTCACCGGGGCGATCGACTGCTGCGGCTCCGCCGCCTGAGCAATCCCTGCGAATCCGAGCAGGGCAGTGGCCGCGACCAGCGCGGCACCTTTACGATGGAACATGAAGCGAATCTCCTTCCGAACAGGCGCGGGCGAAATTGCCCGTGTAGCCCGAAACCGTCGGCGGCCCTGTGCAGACTCCGTGCCAAGGTAGAGGCTGCTGCCCCGACGACGCGATTCCGGACGCAAAACGCGGTTGGTTAGCGTCCTGCGGGCGCGGCGTGGTTGGCGCCGGTCGCCTATCCGGTCAGCAGTCATCGTCGGTTGAGGTCGCGTTTGATGAAAAAACAGACACGCAATTGCTGCCGCCCGCCCGAACCCGTGTCGGCCCAACGGTTTACGAATGTCGGAAAGTGCGCGGGGCGCGACCGCGTTTGCCAAGCGGCGCACAATCGCACTTCCGACGAATGAGAATATGGGTGACCATGCGGCCCGAAATCAGCGCGGGAATTGCCACCGCCATAGACGCGCTCCCCGGATAGTGTTAAAATTACACCAAGCGTTCGGCCGGCGCTGACGTTCCCTCGGCCAGGCAGGTGTTCCCATGGCCCACGCAAAAGTCGTCTGGCAGCCGCCCCTCCCCCCGATCTACCGCCAGCTCTCCGAGCCCGAGCTCCGCTTCCGCATCCAGGACGCGCGCGACCGCCTCGGATCGAAGCTCGCGATCCTCGGCCACCACTACCAGCAGGACGCCGTCGTCGACTTCGCCGACTTCACCGGCGACTCCTTCGAGCTCTCGCGCCGCGCCGCCGACCAGACCGGCGTCGAGTACGTCGTCTTCTGCGGCGTCCACTTCATGGCCGAATCCGCCGACATCCTCACCGACGAATCCGTCCGCGTGATCCTCCCCGACCTGGGCGCCGGCTGCTCCATGGCCGACATGGCCAACCTCGACCAGACCGAGGACGCCTGGGCGCAACTCGCCGAGGCCTGCCCCGACCAATTGATCGTCCCGATCACGTACATGAACAGCAGCGCGGCGATCAAAGCCTTCGTAGGCGAGCACGGCGGCGCCGTCTGCACGTCCAGCAACTGCCGCAACGTCCTCGAATGGGCCCTAAAGGGTGGCGCCGCGCACGAGGGTTCAGGGTTCAGGGTTCAGGGTTCAGGTCACCCTCAGGACTCAGCACTCAGCACTCAGAACCCTTCCCTGAACCCTGAACCCTCAACCCTGAACCCTCGCAAGGTCAAGATCCTCTTCTTCCCCGACCAGCACCTGGGCCGCAACACCGCCTTCGCGATGGGCTACCCCCTCGACAAAATGGTCGTCTGGGACCCGCGCCAAGACCTCGGCGGCAACTCCGAGCCCGCGCTCCGCGACGCCGACTTCGTCCTCTGGAAGGGCCACTGCTCCGTCCACGCGCTCTTCCGCCCCGAGCACGTCGACCAGGTGCGCGACAAGTACCCCGAGATGAAGGTGATCGTCCACCCCGAGTGCAAGTGGGAGGTCGTGCAGAAGGCCGACATGGCCGGGAGCACGGAGTACATCGTCAAGCAAGTCGAGGCCGCCCCCCCCGGCACCCAGTGGGCCATCGGCACCGAGGTCCACCTCGTCAACCGCCTCGCGCAACAGCATCCCGATCAGAAGATCATCGTGCTGAGCGACTGCCAGTGCCTGTGCACGACGATGTACCGGATCGACCTCCCGCACCTGTGCTGGGTGCTGGAAAACCTGGTCGAGGGCAAGGTCGTCAACGAGATCAAGGTCGACGCCCACACCCGCAAGTGGTCCACCGTCGCCCTCGAACGCATGCTGGCGATCAAGGGCACCGGGAACCCGATCGGCAAACAGCAGCCGGTCGGGACGACGGTGGATTGACGCCGGCGCTCTATCGGATCATGCCGTCGCCAAGTCCCTCAGCCGCTCCACGTCCCGGCCCGGCGGCTCACCGAAGTGCCGCTTGTAGTCGCGGCTGAAGTACGCCGGGTCCTCGTACCCGACCCGATAGCCCGCCTCGGCCGCATCGAGGTGCTCGCCGAGCATCAGCCGCCTCGCCTCTTGAAGCCGAAGCCGTTTCTGGAACTGCAAGGGCGACATCGCCGTCACCGCTTTGAAGTGGGCGTGGAACCCGGACGTGCTCATGCCCAGTTGCTTCGCCACCGCCTCGATCCGCAGCGGCTTGTCGAAGTCCTTTCGGAGCACGGCGACCGCCCGCACCATTCGTCGGGCGTGCCCGCCCCCCGTGGCGAGGTGCCGCATCCGACCGCCCTGCGCCCCGGTGAGCAGTCGGTAGACGATCTCGCGGACGACCAGCGGCGCGAGGGCGCGATACTGCTCCGGCCGTTCGATCAGCCGCACGATGCGCACCGTCGCATCGAGCAACTCCGCGTCCAGTGCGCTGACGGCGATGGCACGCACGCCGCCGCCGCCGTCGGTACCCCGCGGCTCGGCCAAGTCCGACTCCACCATGACCGACCCGACGAGCGCCGGATCCAGGTCCAGCCGCAGGCTCAGGTACGGCCGGTCGGGCGAGGCCTCCACGACCTGCGCGGTCATGGGCACGCCGACCGTCGCGATCATGTAGCGGGCCGGGTCGTACCGGAACACGTCGTCCCCCAGCGTCAGCGTCTTGGCCCCCTGCGCGATCACGCAGAAGCACGGCTCGAGGAAGCCGTGATGAAGTTCGGTGGGTCGCGCAAACCGCGCGAGGTTCAACCCCGGCTGCGGGTCGGCCAGCCCGTCACGGGGCACCGCCCGCGCGATCCGCTCGGCCAGTTCCGCCCGGTCCGCGTCCATCCTGCGCGCCTGCCGCTCGTCCGGGGAGTGCGTGGTCATCCGCAACATCCTAGCCACCTCGTCCGACCTTCCCCCCCGCTTTCTGCTCCGGCTTAGAGGATCGTACAAGCATCCGGGAAGAACGTCCTACCGCTGTTTCCTGCCGCCCTCATAGAGTCGAAGCCATGCAGGAACCGAACAATCCCAACGCAAACTTCGCCGGCAAAGTCGCCTTCGTGACCGGGGCCGCGAGCGGGATCGGCCGCGCCGCCGCCCGCGCGTTCGCCCGCGCGGGGGCCGCCGTGGTGGCGGCCGACGTGTCCGAGCAGGGCAATCGCGAAACCGCCCGCCTGATCGAGGCGCAGGGCGGCCGCGCGCTCGCCGTCCGGTGCGACGTGACGCGGGCCGACGACGTGAAGGCGGCGCTCGCCAAGGCCGTCGAAACCTTCGGCCGCCTCGACTTCGCCTTCAACAACGCGGGCATCGAGCCGCGGAAGCCCGCGCCGACCGCCGACTACGACGAGGACGAGTGGGACCGCATCCTCGACATCAACCTCCGCGGCGTCTTCCTGTGCATGAAGTACGAGATCCCGCTGATCCTCACGCACGGGGGCGGCGGCGCGATCGTCAACACGTCGTCCGGCGCGGGCGTGATCGGGATCAAGGGCAGCCCGGCGTACACGGCCGCCAAGCACGGCGTGATCGGCCTGACCAAGGCCGCCGCCCTCGACTACGCGGCGCAAAACGTCCGCATCAACGCCGTCTGCCCCGGCTACATCGAGACCCCGATGATGGACCGGTTCACCGGCGGCACGCCCGAGGGGCGCGCGCGGGTGGTCGCCGAGGAACCGGTCGGGCGGATGGGCAAGCCCGAGGAGATCGCCGCCGCCGCCGTCTGGCTCTGCTCGGACGCCGCCGCGTTCATGGTCGGCCACGCCCTGGTCATGGACGGCGGCCAGACGATCCAGTGACGGCCGCAGTGTCACGTACACCCCGCACGAGCATGGCACCACACGGCAACCAAGCGAGCCTGCGATGAGCAGGAGATACGGAACCCATATGACTATCGCAAAGCGATCTATCGTCGCCGCCCTCACGACCTATGCGCTACTTTTCGCGCCGCGGTCAGCCTTCGCTGAGGGGGTTCTAACCAACACGTCCACTCCGACGACCCCGGACATGTCCAACGGCGCGGACAACTTCTACAAGAGCGACAAGGTCACCGTCGAGAAGGTCACGTTCAAGAACAAGCTGAACATGAACGTCGTCGGGAACCTCTTCGTCCCCAGGACGCTCGACCGCAGCGCGAAGTCCGCCGCGATCATCGTCGGGCACCCGATGGGCGCGGTGAAGGAGCAGAGCGCCAACCTGTACGCGACGAAGCTGGCCGAGCGGGGCTTCGTCACGCTGTCGTTCGACCTGTCCTTCTGGGGCGAGAGCGACGGCCAGCCTCGCCAGACCGTCGCCCCGGACATCTATGTGGAAGACTTCAGTGCCGCCGTGGACTTTCTTGGCACCCGGCCGTTCGTCGGCCGCGACCGGATCGGCGTCCTTGGCATCTGCGCGAGCGGGGGCTTCGCGGTCGCCGCCGCCCAGATCGACCCGCGCATGAAGGCCGTCGCGACGGTCAGCATGTACGACATGGGTGCTGCGAACCGCAACGGGCTGAAGAAGTCGGTGACGGCCGAGCAGCGGAAGAAGAGTCTGGAAGAGGCGGCGGCGCAGCGGTGGGTGGAGGCCGAGGGCGGCAGGCCCCGGTACACGAGCGGGACCGTCCACGAGATCACCGAGAAGTCGAGCCGCATCGAGCGCGAGTTCTACGACTTCTACCGGACGCCGAGGGGCGAGTTCACGCCCAAGGGTTCGTCGCCGAAGCTGACGACGCACCCGACGCTCAGCAGCAATGCGGCGTTCCTGAACTTCTACCCGTTCGAGCGGATCGCCGAGATCTCGCCCCGCCCAATGCTCTTCATCACCGGCGATCAGGCCCACTCGAAGGAGTTCAGCGAGGACGCCTACAAGCGGGCGGCCGAGCCGAAGGAGTTGCTGATCGTCCCCGGGGCGGGACACGTCGACCTTTACGACCGCGTGAACCTGATCCCGTTCGACAAGCTCACGGCCTTCTTCACCGAGAAGCTCAGGTAGTACAGTCCCGTGCGAAGGCAGTGGCGTCACCAACACGAGGAACTGACCATGCTGACGAACATAGTCGAGGGGAACAGGAGGCGGACGACGATCGTCGCCATCACGGCGGTCGCGCTGACCGTCCTGTGCGCCTGTGACGCCGCCGAGCGAGTCCACCAGCCCACGCCCGCCACAAATGCGGGCCGTCAGTCGCAGTCGGGAAACCAAGCCATGAGCCCTAAGCTGCAAGTCAAGATCGGCCAGAAGACGTTCACCGCCACGCTTGAGGACAACTCGGCAACGGTCGAATTCCGGCGGATGCTGCCGCTGACACTCGACATGCCGGACCTGAACGCCAACGAGAAGCACGTCCGCCTGCCCGGGCCGCTCCCCACCGACCCGTTCAAGCCCGGCACCATCCGCGCGGGCGACCTCCTGCTCTGGGGCGACGACACCCTCGTGCTCTTCTACGAGACGTTCCGCAGCCCGTACAGCTACACGCGACTGGGCAAGCTCGACGACCCGACGGCACTGGCCGAGGCGGTCGGGTCCGGAAGCGTGACCGTAACGTTCGAGGCGAAGTGAGGCTGGCCGCACGCGGTGCATCGGGGCGGACGGTTTCGCGACCGTCCGCCCTTTGGGAATGAGGGCGGCGCGAGCACGCCGTCCGACAAACTCTCGAGGGGGTAATGGATGATCCGGTCGTGGATGGCCCGGGTTCCGACGAGACGGTCGATGGCGGCGGGCTCCATGTTCGCCCCCATCTTCTGGCGTTCGTGCCCCCCCGTTGACTTGATCTCCCCGCACGCGAACATGCCACGCATGCGCCTTCCGTCCGACGTCGTCCAGCAGATCGCCCGGGCGCGCTCGCTCGGCGTCGCGTGCCACGCCACCGGCGCGGTCGTCACCGGCGACACCGACATCGACCTCCTCCCATACCCCCCGCCCGGCTACCTCCCCTGGCGGGCGCTCGAAGTCGGCAACGGCGACACCTATGGCTTCTACTGGCCGATCGGCCGCGAGTCGGCCGCGCCGGTCGTCTGCACGGTCTGGCACGATGAGTGGGCCGTGCTCCCGCTCGCGTCGTCACTCGACGCCGCCGTCCGGCTGCATATCCTGACCGGTGCGGGCGACCCGGCCGAGTGGCTCGTCCTCGCCGCCGAGGCGGCCATCCCCATCGACGACCTCCCTGCCCTCGCCGAGGGCGCACGGGCGGACGACGAATCCGAGGACCTGCCCTACTGGGGCGCGTGGGACGCCGAGCAACTGCTCGCGGTCGACCCCGCTTCGCCCCACCTGCTCTGGCTCGCCGCCAAGCGCGCCGTCGCCGACCGGCGGTACGAGCGGGCCGAGGGACATCTGCGGGCGGCGCTGGCCGTGCTGCCGGAATACGCCGAGGCGCTGGCGCTGCTCGGGCTGGTCTACCGCCAGACCGTCCGCCATGCCGAATCCGCCGCGGCGATGATGGAGGCGCTGACGGCCCCCTACTGCTTCGGCGCCAGCAACGCCGACCGCCGCCGCCTGCTCGGGTGGCTCGGGCGGATGAAGGACGCGACCTACGCCGGCCCCGACCCGCTCTGGCCCCGCCGGGCGGAATTGCGGCTCGACGACGGCGACGCCGAGTCCGCCGACTACCGCGTGTTCGAGTCGCTGATCGAGGCTTACCACGCCGCAGGCCTGGGCGCGCGCGCCGTCCGCCTGCGTGTCGCGGCCGGTGAGCTCATGACCCGC
>DATHXE010000893.1:0-5380 GCA_035459845.1 Tepidisphaeraceae bacterium
GCCTGAAGCAGTTCGACAAGGCTCGCGAGGTCGTCGGGGCCATGAAAGACCGCCGGCCCGAGGCGATCCGCGCCGTCGTCCACGGTCAGGTGCGCGCCGGCGACCTGACGGGCCTGGCCGAGTGGATCGAGAAGCTCCCAGACGCCCGCGAGCGGTTCGATGCATACGTCGCGACGGCGACCGCGCTGACCAAATAGGGTGGGCTCCGCCCCCCGATCGCGCGAGCTGCGCGGTTCGCCCTTCCATGTCCGCAGCGATGGTGTGGTAAACTCGCTCCCATGCCCCGCGCCCTCCTCCCCGCGCTGCTTCTCCTCCTCACCACTCCCTCATTCGCCGCCGAGCGGAAGACCACCGTCGACGTCGTCGGACAGGCGTTCCACATCAACGGCCAACCCACCTACGCCGGCCGCTCCTACAACGGCAAGAAGGTCGAAGGCCTGCTCATGAACTCGCGCATGGTGCAGGGCGTGTTCGACGACCTGAACGCCGAGACGCGCACCATGTGGAAGTACCCCGACGGCGGCGCGTTCGACGCCGACCGCAACACGCGCGAGTTCGTCGCCGCGATGCCCGAGTGGCGCAAGCGCGGGCTGCTCGCGTTCACGATCAACTTTCAGGGCGGCTCGCCGCAGGGCTATTCCGCGAAGCAGCCGTGGGTCAATTCCGCCTTCACCGAGACCGGCGTGCTCCGGCCCGAGTACGCCGTCCGGATGGAGCGCATTCTCGACAAGGCCGACGAGCTCGGGATGGCGGTCATTCTCGGCTACTTTTACTTCGGCCAGGGCAAGGTCTTCCCCGACGACGCCGCCGCCACCGCCGCGACGCGGAACGCGACCGACTGGGTCATCGCCAAGGGCTACCGCAACGTGATCATCGAGATCGCCAACGAGGCCAATCACGCCGGCTATCCCGAAGTCATCAAACCGGCGCGGGCCGGCGAGTTGATCAAGCTTGTGCAGGAACAGAGCAAGGGCAAAGTGAAGAACGCCGCGGGCCGCCTGTACGTCTCGACGAGCCTGACCGGCGGACAGGTCCCGGGCGAGTCGATCGTGAAGCCGTCGGATTACATCCTGTTGCACGGCAACGGCCAGACGCCCGAGAAGGTGCGGTCGATGGTCCGGCGGACGCGCCAGGTCGCCGGATATCGCGACCAGCCGATCGTCTTCAACGAAGACGACCACTTCGACTTCGACAAGCCCGAGAACAACATGCTCGCCGCCGTGGGCGAGTACGCCTCGTGGGGCTACTTCGACTTCCGCAAGAAGGGCGAGAAATTCGAGGACGGGTACCAGAGCGTGCCGGTGGATTGGGGCATCACCGGCGCGCGCAAGCGGGCGTTCTTCGACCTGCTGGAAAGGGTGACGGGCGCGGACGGCAAATGAGGGAGCCCGGCGACTTGTCGCGGGACGGACCTGAAGTGTGCGGTTCGCGCGACCTACACGCCGAACTGCTTCAGGTGCTTCACCGCCCCCGTCGCCCCGCCCGCGCGGTCCGCCAACTCGAGCGGGTCGACGGTCGCCCACCCGTGATAACCCGCCTCGTCGAGCAGGGCCGTGAGCTGCCCCCAGTTCGTATCCCCCTGCCCGACCGCCGCCGGCTGGGTGCGCCGGTCGTGGCCGACGCGCGCATCCCGCACGCGCACGTGCCGCACTTCCGACCCGAGCCGCCCGAACACTTCCTCCGCCGGCCAGCGGTCCCGCAGCACCGCCGTCGCGTCGAGGTCCACGCCGAACCACGGGCAGCCCGCCGCCTTCAGCGCCCGCTCGAGGGCGGCGTACGAAGCGAGCTCGCTCCGCAGCGCGACGGTCACGCCGTACCGGTCGGCGAGTTGCCCCAGCGCGACCAGGGCCGCGTCGAGGGACGACTCGAACGCCGAATCCGCCGGCCGCGCCTCGGGCGCCGGCGCCACTTCGATCCCCAGCCCCGCCGCCGACTCGGGCAGGATGATCAATCCCGCCTGGGCCGGGTCGACCTTCGGCTTCGGCTTGGCGGCGGAGACCGCCGGCTCGGGCATGGGGCCCAGGTCGAGGCAGGCCAGCGGCGCTTGCAGTCCGGCGGCGGCCTCCAGGACCTTGTCGAGCCCCGCCAGCGCGCGGTCGATGTCGGATTTGGGCGCGAAGCCCTTCGGTCCCGCGTCGGTTCGAATCCCGGCGAGTTGCTGCTCGTGCGTCGCCAGCAGGGTACGGAACTCGCGCCGGCCGGACTGACTCAGGGTCGTCAGGTCCAGCGCCGCGGCGCGCGCGTCGAACTGCACCCCGCGGAACCCGGCCGCCCGGGCGCGCGGCATGGCCTGGCGCGGGTCGGTCGAAAACGCACTGCTCACCACCGCAAGCGAAAGTTTCGGCATCGCCGCGATTGTAGGGGGGCCGATCGACGCGGGAAGCGGGGGTTAGGATTACCTCGCAAACGTGCACCTTCGGTGCGACCGCTAAGTACGCCCTTGACGTGGCCGCGCGCGTGACGAGAACGGTTACCAGCCGATCGCGTCGTCCCGGAGCACGCAGTGCACGCCCTGCGCACGGTTGACGATTTGCGTGATGCGCAGGTCCGCCGCGACCGACGCCAGCGCGATCGCCTCCTGCCGCGGCACGCCGTGCAGGTGCTGGATCAGGTCGAGCATGGCCGACAGCGCCGATCGACAGGCGACGTTCAGGTCCGGGTCGAACCCGAACGTGATCCACGCCCGGGGTTCCTCCGTCCGCGCGATCGGCCCGGTCGCGGGCAGGTCGTCGCGCAGGGCGAAGGTCAGGTCGAGGCGCGTCACCGGGATCTCGATCGCGTTTCCGCACACTTCGCCGTCGCCCTGCGCCCCGTGACCGTCGCCCGCGGAGAAGAGCGCGCCTTCCACGCCGACCGGCAAATACAGCGTCGACCCCGCGACCAGTTCCTTGCAGTCCATATTTCCGCCCCACTTCCGAGGGGGCGTCGTCGAGTGAACGCCCGGCTCGGCGGGCGCCACGCCCATTACGCCCATGAACGGCCTCAGCGGCACGCGCCGGCCCATGGGATCCGTCGCGACCATCCCGGCCGGGTCCACCTCCCACCGCGGCGCGTAGGGCGCGCCGCTCAGCCCGACCGCCCGCGCCACCTCGTCCGGCGGGCCCGAGTACGTCCACGCCCAGTCCCCCGGCACCACCGCCCCGATCCGCACCTCCAGCATTTGCCCCGGCCGGGCCCCGCGGACGTACACCGGTCCGGTCAGCGCGTGTCCGTCGTCCTGCGGCGAAACGCGCGGCTCGAACCGCGCCCACGGCCACGCGCCGGGCCGGCCCAGCACCCACATCGCGTCCAGGCACGACATCCGCACCGTGTCCCCCGGGTCGACCGTCAGCGCAGGCGCGAGGTCCCGCGACCAGTGACCGTGCAGCGTCCGGCGCGAAGGCGTCAGTTCGTGGAGCATGGGTCCACGATATACTCGCGCCCCACGAAAGGCCGCAACATGATCCACCGTATCGCGACCGCACTGCTATTGCTCTCCACGACCGCCGGGGCCGCCGACCACGTCTTCCGCGCCGAAGACTCCACCGGCGGCGTCCTCGTGACGTTCGCCGACAAGTCCGTCGGCGTCGCGCTCGACAAGTCCCTCGACGGCAAGAAGGACGACGCCGTCGCGATCCAGTGGAAGCCCGCCGAGCCGCTCGCCCCCGGGTGGTACCGCGGCGTCCTCGAGTTCGGCCCGCGCGAGGGCGACGACCGCGGGTGGGTCAACTATCACCTCGGCGTCTCGCTCATGTCCGCCCAGAAGCCGATGGTCAACGTGATGTCGAACTTCGCCTACGCGCCCGGCAACGGCCCGGCCCAGTTCGAGTTCTTCGTCTACACGTCGTCGGTCGCGCCGGCCGTCCGCCTGCACGGCGTTTACGACGACCTCTGGAAATACAAGCGCTCATGGCCCGTCACGCGGCTCACCCTGACCCCCCTGCCCGCCGCCGCGCCGACCACGGATCAACCCGTCACCGTCGACCTGCCCGTCAAGCCCGACGGCTCCGTCGACCTGCCGCCCGGCCTCCCCGTCGGCGTCTGGTCGCTCCGCGCGGCCGTGACCAAGGAAGGCGACGTCACCTGCACCGGCCAAGACGGCAAGCCCGTCCGCTGCCCGCTCGCGTTCGACCAGTGGAAGCGCCCGCAGCAGATCTGCTTCTATATGGCCTCCCCGCCCAAGACGCTCGTGTTCAAGACGCCGGCGATGGTGAAGGCGGTCGTCCTCGAGCACACGGTCGTCCGTCCGACCAAGGATGCGCCGGTCGAGGGCACGTTGATCACCACGATCGACACGAACAAGACGGAAACCGGCACGCTCGTGCTCTCCGGACCCAACGTCGCCGCCGCCAAACCCACGTTCGCGCTCTACCCCGGTGGAAAGTCCATCGCCGTCGTCACCACGTGGGACGACGGCGCCCCGCCCGACCTCCGCTGCGCCGAGATCCTCGCCAAACACGGCTACCGCCCGTCGTTCTTCATGAACAAGAACAGCCTCGCCATGCGCTTCCTCGACAAGCTCGAGGCGCTCGGGGCGGAGGTCGGCTCGCACTGCATCACACACCCCACGCTCCACGCGCTCCCGCCCGACCGCGCGCTCGAAGAGTGCGTCGGCATGCGCAAGATCCTCGAGAAGCAGCTCGGCCACCCCGTCGTTTCGATGGCCTACCCCAACGGCTACACGCCCGCGTGGGACACCGAAGGCGACTACGCCCTCCGCGCCGTCCGTCTGGCCGGTCACTGGTCCGGCCGCACGACGCTGGGCGCCAAGGAAACGGTCGACTCGATCCCCGAGCCCCTCGCCTTCCGCAACAACGGCTTCTTCGGCAACACCAAGGACCTCGAGCGCCAGTGGGCCGAAGTAAAAGACACCCCCGGCGCCGTGTTCCACTTCTGGGGCCACTCGTGGCAGATCGGGAAGACGGACGAGCAGTGGAAGACGTTCGACGACTTCGTCGCCCAGTTCGCCAAACACGCCAAGGCGTGGTACGCCACGCAGGGTGACTTCTTCTACTGGGTTTGGCTGCGGAAGAACGTTGTGATCGATGGGCCGGACGTCGCTGGGGGCGGACCCGACGCCGCGGTGTTTACCCTGAAGCGCCCGTGGGTGCACCCGTACGTCAGCGGCCGTGTGCCGCTGGTGCTGACCGTGCCGGCGGGGGTGACCAAGGCGAATTGGAACGGGAAGGACATTCCGGTCGTCGACGGGCGGATCGAATTGCCCTGGTAGGGTGGGCTCTGCCCACCTGACGCGCCGGCGAACGCAAAAACCGCGGTCGGCCCCAAGGGTTGCCCTCCGGCTTCCCTCTGGTACCGGCCGCGGTTTTTGGTGCTCCACCCCAATCAACCCGCGACGCGCCTGCAACATTCCCGGCCGGCGGCCTTTTCTCGCAACGCGCCG
>DATHXE010000894.1:0-1724 GCA_035459845.1 Tepidisphaeraceae bacterium
CCCGCCGGCCACACCCCGCCGTCCAGCGTCACCGACACCCGCGGCCCCGCGAGCCGCGCGTCGGCCACCAGCGCCGCCTCCATCTCCGCCGCGCACCCGTCCCCCACGAACAGGTGCACTCGCGCGTCCGCCAGCAGCGCCCGCCAATCGTGCAAATGGCACGCGAGCCACAACTGCTCCACCGACCGCGCCAGATAAAACACCGGCGGCCGATACCCCGGCCGCACCGCCACCCGGCACGGCAACTCGTACACCATCTGCCAAAGCCACCCCTGGTCCAGCCCCGCCACCAGCACCGGCTCCGCGTACTCCCCCTTCGGGCACAGCTTGCTCATGATCTGCCGCGACCCCGCCGGATTGATCCGGTAAACCAGTGGCGTAACGACTCCGTCCGCCATCTTGCCGATCCGCAGTTCGTCCCGCTCTTCGGCGATCACGAACTCCCCGCTCGGCACGTGCGCGCGAAGCCGCGCCGCCAGCGCCGCATCCCGCGCCGCCAGCGCCGCGCAATTGTCTTCGAACCGCGCCGACAGCAGCGACATCCGTTGCCAGTTGAGCGTCACGATGCCAGCCTCCATCCCGGTTGTTCGTCCTCGGCGCAGCTCATTCCCGACAGCAGCGCCTCGAGCGTGATCGGCTGATTCCCGACCTGCTGCGCCTCGAACGCCGCCGCCACCGATCCCACGTACGCCGCCGCCTGCACCGATCCGCCCGCCGCCAGCGCCAAACTCGCCCCGGCCAAAAGCGCGTCCCCACACCCCAGCGGGTCGATCGCCCGATCCGTCAACGCCGGCAAATACCCGCTCCGCAGCCGCCGCTCCCACGCCTCCCCCGGCCCCGCCTCCGAATGCTGATCGAACACCAATAGCCCCTGCTTCCCCAGCGTCACCATCGCCTGCTTCGCCCCCGTCTTCTCCAGCAGTCCGCACACGACGGCATTGATCCCGCTCGAGAACTCGTGCAGCGCCTCCCGCACCTCGCGCTCCGTCGGGCAGAGCAAATCGACGCCGCGGAACGCCAGCAGATCGCTCCGCATGCCCGACACGTCCGCCGTGATCACGCCCACCCGCTTCCGCAATTCCGGCAGCACTTTCTCCAATAGTCCGCGCGAAAGCAGCCCATACCCGAAGTCCGCGAACACCACCGCCCCCGCCCCGTCGGCCGCCGCCATGATCCCCTCGTAAACCGCGCGCTCGCTGTTTGCCTCATGCGCCCCCGAGTCCCCTTCATCCACTTTCATCACCTTCGTCATATCCGCCAGATACCTCCGCTTGAGCGGGATCCGCCGGTGCGTCCGCACGGCCATCACGTTCACGCCCCTCGCGCCCAGCCGCTCTTCCACGCCCGCCGACGCGTCATCGGCCGCCAGCCCCGTCACCAGCACCGGCGCCGCGCCCATTCCCGCCAGGTGTGAAGCGATCACCCCCGCCCCGCCGTCGTAATCTTCGCTCCGGATCTGCCGGAGGTTCATCATCGGCGCCTCGGCAGCGACCGCCGACGCCTCGCAGAAGTGATACCGGTCCAGAATGTAATCCCCGACGACGACGATCTTCTTCCCCGCGAATCGGTCGACGAGCCCGAGCAGCGCCGGCGACGTCAGCCCGTATTGCGACAAGTATCGCCGCGTCTTCTCCGAATTGAACGCCGCCATCCCGCCCATGCCGCCGATCAGCGCCGTCGACGAGTAGATGACGTCCCCGCTCGAGAACACCACCCGCCCGCCG
>DATHXE010000895.1:0-8612 GCA_035459845.1 Tepidisphaeraceae bacterium
CGGCCGAGAGCGTCGGCGGCTCGGGCGACCAGCGCGAGGTCACCGGCGCCGATCGCCGCGTCGTGCGCCGCCGCCAGCAGCACGAACCGCTCCACCGGGAGGTCGGCCGAGCGCTCCGCCTGTGCGACGAGCTTGGCGAAGAGCGCCTTTCGCCCCGCGGGCGTTCGGTCGGCGAGTTGAGGGCCGAAGAGTTCCTTCATCACCTTGCGGACGGCGGCCTGCTCGGGCGCGGCGGGCACGGGGCGGCGCGTCACGGGAAGCGGGAGGGGGACGACGACGACCTTCGGGGCCGGGGCGATCGTCGGTGTGGCCGGCGTCGACGGGGGCGCGTCGGGCGCGGTCGCGGACTTGTCCGGCTCGACCGGCGCGGGGGCCGGGGTGGCCGGCGGACGCGTCGGCTTGGCCTCGGCGGGCGCGGCCTTGGGCGGCACCCAGTCGTCGTCGAAGATGCTCTTCTGCTGGGCGGCGGCCGAATAACCGGCGAGGGCCGTCAGGATGAGGGCAAGCGCGCGTCGTCGCATCAGGGCTCCCTTGTCGGAAGTGGGATCGGCAGTTCAAACCAATATATGTGATCGCCACGGCGGGGCCTAACGGAATCCGAGGTGCGGGTTTCGAACACGCCGGAGCCGGAGCTTCGGGCGACGGCCCGGATGCCTCCTGAAATCGCGGGATCACCTCTGCCCCCCAAGGCCTCCGGGCTCCGTCCGTCCAGACACAACGGGCCCCGCCGGTGGTATTACCGGCAGCCTACTACCGGGGAGTGCTGCCGATGAAGACTGTCACCCGCCTCTTGCTCGCCACAGTCTGGTTCGCCGCGGCGGCGTCGGGCGCCACGCCCGCGAGGGTCGAGTTCACCCGCCTGATCGCCCACTGGGCGGAGTACGCGGACGACGATTACCTGAAGTTCGTGGAAGACGCCCGGCCCGAGGTGTGTCAGCTCGGGTTTTACGGGGGGCACTTTTACAGCCTGGCGCACACGCCCGAGTACAAGGGGTATCCCGCCCACTTCCCCGTGAAAGGTCTGGCCGAGTGCGGGAAGTGGTTCGAGGATCGGAACGCGGCGGTGCACAAGCTCGGGGCGAAGGTCGTCGGGCACTTCAACGTGACGTTTCTGGTCGGCGAGCCCGACGGGCCCGAGGGGCCGCGGGGGTTCTTCAAGTTCTACAAGGACCTGTGGGACGAGAAGGAGCTGGGGCCGCGGCCGGTGAAGGATCCGATGGAATTGCTGGTGAAACGCGCCGACGGGTCGCCGATGGCGTCGCAGCAGTACTCGATCGGGAAGATGCGCGAGTTCACCGCCTGCCTGAACAACCCGCACTGGCGGACGGTCCTCAAGGCGTGGGCGAAGCGCGCGATCGAGCGCGGGGTGGACGGGTTGATCGCGAATTACTTTTACCGGCACGACTGCACGTGCGTGTATTGCACGGTGCGGTTCAAGGCGTACCTGGGCGGGCGGTTTACGCCGGCCGAGCTGAAGGAGAAGTTCGGCATCGACAATTTGATGAACCACAAGTTCACCGAGATCGTCGGGTGGCACAAACCGGCCGAGTCGACCCCGCTGCGGCGGGAGATGCTGCGGTGGTCGCAGAGCAGCTGTAAGTCCGCGTTCGACGACGTGTTCCTGGGGTACGCGAGGTCGATCAAGCCCGACTTGATCGTCGCGCAGTGGAACCACCTGAACGATTTCAGCCAGATCTCGGGGGACGAGCGGTGCCTGCTGCCGCCCGAGCGGTGGGGCAGGGGGGAGGATTACCTGTGGTACAGCACGGGGGCGGCGGGGAATTTCACGGACCTGGCGGAGGGGTACCTGGGCGAGGGGACCCTGCAGGCGCGCTACATCCGCGGGGCGTTTGACGACAAGCCGTTCACGCTCGGCAAGTACGAGCAGACGCGCATCCGCGTGGCGATCGCCGAGCTGGCGGCGAACGGCGGGGCGCCGATGGGGTTCTACACGAAGTTCAAAGACCCGGCCGCGCGGGCGGAGATCGTGCGCTATTACCGGTTCATGGAGAAGTACGACGGCGTGTACCGCGCGAACCGGCCGCACGCCGAGGCGCTGCTGCTCTACCCGCGGTCGCGCGTGCACGCGGGGGACCTGACGGCGGTCGAGGCGTTCAAGAAGGTCGGGCGGGAACTGCTCGACCGGCACGTGCTGTTCGACGTGATTCCGGACGACCTGTGGGCGATGCGGCAAGCCGCCTCGCCGGACGCCGCGCCGGACGGGTCGAATCGGATGCCGTACGTGATGGTGGTCGATCCGACGAAAGTAATCCCGGAACTGCCGCCGAACCGGTTGAGCCGGTTCGAGGCGCCGAAGACGGTGCGCGTCTCCGCGAGTCGGCCGGCGGCGGCCGGCGAGATCACGCTTCATTTCGTGAATTACCATCGCGACGAGCCGGCGACCCAGCGCGGTCCCGGGCGGGGGATCGCGGACGAGAAGCCGCTCTCGCTGGGAGGCGTGAAGGTGGACCTGATCCTGCCGGCGGGCACGAAAGTGAGCGGGGTGGAGTTCGCGACGCCGGAGGGAGGAGAGGTCGTGCTGAAGTTCGAGAGTGCCGGCGGGCGAGCGCGGTTCGAGGTGCCGAGATTCCTCGTGTACGGCCTGGTTCGCGTGATGGAATGACCGCGCGTGCGTCGGGGCCATGGCCACGCGCCGGAGCGCTGTCGAAGTCCGAGAACAGTAGTCGCGTGGCCATGCCGACTACCGTTCCCCGTACTCGAGCCCCGCAGAGCGCATGGCCATGGCACCCGGCGCGTGCCGTCGTGTTTCGCCGGCGCACACAACGCGCGCCCTCGCGCGTATCACATCCCGACGGCGTGTCGAACCGCACGCCGTGACACGTCCGTCGACTCACCCAGGGAGACCCGCGCATGTCCATCGTCGATCGCCGCCCCACACTCCAATCCCCCCGCACGCCCACCCGCCGAGACGTGTTGACCGCATCGGCGATCGCCGCGACCGGCGCACTGCTCACGCCCCACGTCAGCCTCGCCCAGGTCGGGTCCGACGAGCGGGTCGTGATCGGCCTGATCGGCGCCGGCGGGCGCGGGACGAGCGTCGCCGCCGGGTTTGCCGCGCTGCCCAACGTTGTCGTGAAATACGCATGCGACGTCGACCCGAAGCGCGCCGAGACCGCCGCCGGCACGATCGGCAAGAAGGCCCCCGAGGGCGCGCTCAAGCCCGTCCCGCTCGCCGACTTCCGCCGGATGCTGGATGACAAGGACGTGACCGCCGTCGCGATCGCCACCCCGAACCACTGGCACGCGCCCGCCGCGATCCTGGCCGCCTCCGCCGGCAAGCACGTCTACGTCGAGAAGCCCTGCTCGCACAACCCGCGCGAGGGCGAATTGCTCGTCGAGGCCGCCCGCAAGCACAACCGGTGCATCCAGCACGGCACCCAGCGCCGCTCGTGGGCCAAGATCATCGAGGCCATGGACAAGGTGAAGTCCGGCGCGATCGGGCCCGTGCGGGTCGCCCGCTGCTGGTACACCAACAGCCGAAAGTCGATCGGAAAGGGCATGCCCGCCGCCCCGCCCGACGGACTCGACTGGGCCCTCTGGCAGGGACCGGCACCGGCCAAAGAGTTCCGCGACAACTACCTCCCCTACACCTGGCACTGGTTCTGGCACTGGGGCAATGGCGAGTGCGGGAATAACGGCGTCCACGGCCTGGACCTGGGCCGCTGGGGCCTCGGGGTCGACTGCCCGAAGTCGGTCACGTCGAGCGGCGGCCGCTACTACTTCGACGACGACCAGGAGACGCCCGACACGCAGTGGACCACCTTCGATTACGGCGACAAGCTCCTCACGTGGGAGGGCAAGAGCTGCCACCCGCGCGGGGTCGAGGCGACCGCCAGCGGGTTCGGCGTCGCGTTCTACGGCGAGCAGGGCACCATCGTCCTCGACTCGTCCGGCTACACGACCTACGACACGAAGAACAAGGAGGTCGCGGTCGTGAAGCCCGGCAAGGGCGAGGCCGGCGACGACCTGCACTTCAACAACTTCCTCGCCGCCGTCCGCGCCAACGACCCGAAGAAGCTCACCGCCGAGGTCGCCGAGGCCGCCAGCAGCGCGCTCCTCTGCCACCTCGCCAACATCGCCCAGCGCACCGGCCACACGCTCCACCTCGACCCGCAGACCAAGCAACTCAAGAACGACGACGCCGACGCGAAAAAACGATGGTCCCGCGAGTACCAGAAGGGCTGGGAGCCGAAGGTCTGACCGCGGTCCATTGTCGACGCGAACGACCCACGTTTAGCCGCGACCCGAAGGGCAAGCGACAGCGCCGCCCGAAGGCGAGCGCGTTCGCGCACCAAGCCGCGCCGTGATCGCCGTCTGATGACGAGGAATCCCGATGCCCTCATCGCTCTCGCGAATCCTTCTCTGCGTCCTCTGCGTCTCTGCGGCGAACACGTCCGCCGATGACAAACCCGTCCCCAAGCTACAACTCCTCCCCCAGCCCTACGACCAGGCCGCGTTCGTCCGCGACGACACCGAAATTGCCCGCTATCACTTCGGCCCCGCCCTCCGCCGGCCGTTCGTCTTCCCGCTCGTCGGCCCGGCCGGGCGGTCGCTCACGCGCATGGGCCACCCCCACGACCCCCAATCCCACTCCCACCACAACTCCGTCTGGGTCGCCCACCACTCGGTCAACGGCGTCTCCTTCTGGGACGACCGCGCCAAGGGCCGGATCGTCCACCAGCGCCTCGACCGCTACGAAGACCTCGGCGAGGAGTCCTCCGTCGCCGTCACCAACCACTGGATCGACGAGGGAAAAAACAACCAGGTGCTCATGATCGAGCGCCGCCGAACGACGCTCCAACTCCTGCCGGGCGACGAACTCCTTCTGACCCTCGACCTGCAACTCTCCGCCCCGCCCAGCGCCCCGGTCACGCTCGGCGACACCCCGTTCGGCATCGTCGGCGTCCGCATGGCCAAGACGATCGGCGTCAACGACGGCGGCGGCGAGATCCGCAACTCCGACGGCAAAGCCGGCGAGAAGGAGATCTTTCGCCTCCCCGCCAAGTGGGTCGATTACTCCGGCCCGATCCGCCCCGGCGTGACCGAGGGCATCACCCTCTTCGACCACCCCGCCAACCCCGGCCACCCCGCCCCGTTCCACGTCCGCGCCGACGGCTGGATGGGCGCCTGCCTCACGCACGGCGCCGCGCGCGTCATCGAACCCGGCAAACCGCTGCAATTGCGCTACGCGCTGTACGTCCACGCCGGCAAGCCGGCGACCGAAACGCTGGCCGCGCGCTGGGCCCAGTTCGCCAAGACGGAGTTGCCGGACCTGAACCCGTCGGCGAAGAAGTAGAGGGGCCTCGCCCTTCTGAACCGGTGCCGGACGGTTCGCGTGTTTGAGGCCGCCCCGCCCTGTGTTAGGATGCCCGGCACTCCCCTGGCGCCGCGTCCGCCGCGCGTCGCCGAACGCGGGTGCGCGAAGCGCGGCGAGTCACGCGGGTCGGCCTCCTATGTCAGTGAAGTTCGAGATTTATCGGGACGGAGAGCGGGTGTCGGCGTTCGCGCCGGTCGCCGCCACCGCCATGGGCGCCGAAAGCGTCCCCCAGACGGGCGAGGTCTCGTTCCGCGACGGTGTGCTCACCGTCCACCGCCCCGACGACCACGCGACCGGCGTGTCGCTCCTCTGGGACGTCGGGCCGCTCGGCGCCTACCAGCTCGAGACCACCCGCCTCCCCCCGCGCGACAAGCCCTACGTCCTCAACGTCGAACTCGCCCGCTTCCGCCTGATGAAGATCATGCAGAAGCAGGAGGACTGGAACCTCTTCGACTTCCCCCGGGCCGACAAGTTCACCGCCCGATTCCGCGAGGCCCAGGCCGTGCTCGCCGACGCGCTGGGCAAGCTCGACACCCCCGCCGACGCCGCCAAGCTCGCCGACCAGGCGCTGGCGATCGGGATCGACCTGTCCGAGCAGCTCGGCGCGTTCCACGGCGAGCTCCTGATCAACCGCCGCCGCGCCGGCAACACGTTCGTCAAGCACATTTTCGGCAGCCGGGTCGACTCGTCCGTCCAGAACGCCAAGTACAAGGACGCGCTCGCCGGCAGCTTCGACTATGCCGTACTCCCCATGAGCTGGAAGCAGATCCAGCCCGAGGAGGGCGCGTTCAACACCGAGGCGATCGACGAGTGGGTCGAGACGCTCACCCGCCGCCGCATCCCGATCATCGCCGGCCCCCTCATCGACTTTAACGAGGGCCAGGTCCCCGACTGGCTCTTCATCTGGGAACACGACTTCGACACGCTCCGCGAGATGGCGTACGAGTTCGTCCAGAAGGTCGTCCACCGCTACCGAAAGGCCGTCGCCGTCTGGAACGTGTGCTCCGGCCTGCACACCAACCGCGCGCTCACGCTCACCTTCGAGCAGATCATCGAGCTCACGCGCCTCCTCGTCGCCCACGTGAAGAACATGCTCCCCACCGCCCGGGCGCTGATCACCGTCAGCCAGCCCTATGGCGAGTACCACGCCCGCTCCAACAGCATCGTCCCCCCGATGATGTACGCCGAGATGGTCGCCCAGTCCGGCATCAACTTCGAGGCGTTCGGCCTCGAGATCGAGCAGGGCGTCCCGACCGGCGGGCGGTACACGCGCGACCTGTTCCAACTAAGTTGCATGCTCGACAAGTTCAGCACGCTCGGCAAACCGCTCTTCCTGACCGCCGTCGGCGCCCCGGGCCGCCCCGGGCCCGATTCGAGCGACGCCAGCGGCGGGCGCGTCGACCCGTCCGCCGCCGGCCGCTGGCGCAGGCCCTGGGACGCCCAACTCCAGGCCGAATGGATGGAAGGCGCCTACAAGACGGCCCTCTCCAAGCCGTTCGTCGAATCCATCGCCTGGGCCAACCTCGCCGACATCGGCCACACCCTCCCGGGCGGCGGCCTGTTCGACGACATGCTCCAGCCCAAGCCCGTCTTCGAACGACTCCAGAAGATGCGCGACGTGTTCCACGGGTGGACCGGGCGCAAGCCCCAACCCCCGACGTCCGGAAACGGTGGTCCCGCGCCGCAGTGATGCCGAGCGCGCATTGACGACGCCTGGTCACTTCAGTGACCGAGTCCCCCGCCCACGAACAGTGCGATGAACGCGGACCTCCCCGACCCCGTCCTCCACTCCCCCGAGACGCACCCCCTCGTCCCGCGCCCCCCAAAGCCCTCCCGGTGGATCGTCTGGACCCTCCGGCAGCGCGTCGCCCTCGCCTCCCTCCTCCTCCCCGTCACCGCCTGGCTCTTCTACCTCGCCCTGACCCGCACGACTCCCCTCGCCGACCCCCAACCCCCCGCCGGCCCGCGCGCCGCCGAGCTCACCTCCCGCGTGGACCCCAACACCGCCGATTGGCCCACCCTCGCCGCTCTGCCAGAGATCGGGGAGAAGACCGCGCAGGCGATCGTCGAGTACCGCGACGCCCAACAACTCGCCGAGCCCGGCGTGCCCGTCTTCACCACCCCCGAAGACCTGATGAACGTGAAGGGCATCGGCAAGGCCACGACCCGCGCACTACAGCCGCACCTCGTGTTCCCGCCTTCGAAGTGACCGTCCTATGCCTCTTGTAGCCGCCCCGCTCGCGGGGCGCGTCCGACTGCGCCGCGCCCCTACAGCGGTTCGAAGAACTCCCCGACCCGACACGTGAATCCCGGGATCACGTCTTCCCCCGTGATCGTGTCAGTGGCCGTGTAAACCGTCGCCGCACTCGGGCTGCCCGGGCGATGCGCCCGCACCGTCTTCGAGGCCGGGCTGACCACCCAGATCAGCGGCACGCCGACCGCGAGGTACTCGTTCACCTTCTCCTCGACCTCTTCCGCCAAATCATTGGGCGAGATCACCTCGACCGCCAGGTCCGGCGCGATCGGGCAATGACCCTCGGGCGACTTCTCGTTCGGCAGCCGCCCGGTGCGGATTAAGCTGACGTCCGGCTTGCGCACCTTCTTCGGGGCGGTCGGGAAACATTGATATGACCCGTCGGCGCCCGCGATTCTGCCCAGATGTTTGCCGCGAAGGAATGCGATCAGGATGCCAATGATTCGCGCCGCGATCTCGCTCGATTCGAACCCCATCTGTCGCTCCACAAGTTGTCCGTCGACGAGCTCGAAGTCGACCGCGTCCGGCATCGCGAGCAGTTCCTCGGGCGTGATCTTTACTGCCGGGGCGGCAGGGGGGGTGGCAATCGTCATGGGTACGTCCTCTCAGCCGAAGTATACCAAGCCCGAAACGGACCGGGCAACTTTCCCCTAACTGGGGTAGTGCGGCGCGCGTACAATGTTCCCCCGCCCCACGTGCCTAGCGCGGGTCGGAGCTGACCGGCGTTGACCCGGTTCCACAGAGGTGCCCCCCCATGCCCGAATTCCAAGTCGTCTCCCCCTTCCAACCCTCCGGCGACCAGCCCGCCGCCATCGACAAGCTCGTCGCCGGCGTACACCAGGGCAAGAAGTTCCAGACCCTCATGGGCGCCACCGGTACCGGCAAAACCTTCACCATGGCCCACACCGTCGCGCGCCTCGGCCGGCCCGCGCTGGTCATCAGCCACAACAAGACCCTCGCCGCGCAGCTTTACGAGGAGTTCAAGGAGCTCTTCCCCCACAACGCCGTCGGCTACTTCGT
>DATHXE010000896.1:0-2870 GCA_035459845.1 Tepidisphaeraceae bacterium
GACGGGCTTGGTGAGGCCGTCGCGGTCGACGAGTGGGAACATCTCCTTTTGGACCGCCGCCGACGCGGGGTACTGCCGCGTGCCGCGCCCGGCGGCGGTGATGACGGCTTTGCGAACCTTGGGCATAGTGACCCAAGCATAGCGCGGGGGACGCGGAAGGCCAGTGCGCTAAGGCGCGATGAATTCGTCCCGCATCCGCTACAATCGACGCGCCCATGGCCCAGACCTCCGTCACCGTCGAGCACGTCTCCAAGCATTTCGGCACGACCGTCGCGCTCGACGACGTGTCGGTCGACATCCCGGCCGGTGAGATCTTCTTCCTGCTCGGCCCGTCGGGGTGCGGGAAGTCCACGCTGCTGCGGATCATCGCGGGGCTGCTGCCGCCGACGTCGGGCCGCGTGCTGTTTTCCGGGCGCGACGTGACGGACCTGGGCACCGAGCGGCGCAACGCGGTGATGGTGTTTCAGTCGTACGCGCTTTGGCCGCACATGACGGTCGAGGACAACGTGCGGTTCGGACTGGAGGTTCGCGGGGCGAGCAAGGCGGACCAGGTCGCGCGCGTCGCCGAGGCGCTCGACCTCGTGCGCATGACGCCGTACGCGAAGCGCAAGCCCAACGAGCTCTCCGGCGGCCAGCAGCAGCGCGTGGCATTGGCCCGGGCATTGGTGGTCCGGCCGGACTGTTTGCTGCTGGACGAACCGCTGTCGAACCTCGACGCCAAGCTCCGCCTCGAGATGCGCACCGAAATCCGCCGGATCTGCCGGGCGTCGGGGCTGACGGCGATCTACGTCACGCACGACCAGAAGGAAGCCCTGTCGATCGCCGACCGGATGGCCGTCCTGAACAACGGCAAAATCGAGCAGGTCGGCCGCCCACAGGACCTGTATCGCAAGCCCGACAGCACCTTCGTCGCCAGCTTTATGGGCGAGACGAACTTCCTCCCCGCGACGTTCCTCGGCACGACCCAGATCCCGCCGATGCCCAACCAGCCCGCCGACGTCCACCTGGCCGGCCTCGACACGCCGATCGGCCGGTTGATCGGCGCCCATGCGCCGGCCGGCTTGCGGGAGGGTGATAAGGTTACCCTCTCAATCCGGCCGGAGGCGATCCTGGTCGGCGTCGTCGGTGAGTCCGACGTGCCCAATTCCTTCGACGTCACGGTCCACGACACGCTCTACCTCGGCGAGGTCGCGCAGCACCAGGTCACGGTGAACAAGGAAGGCCGCGCGACGACGCTGAAGGCCTTCGAACTCAACCCGCAGATCCTCGCCCGCGACAGCACGCAACAACAGGCCCAGATCTTCATCCACCCCCGCGACGTGGTCGTGCTGAAAGGTTGACCACGGAGGCACGGAGACACTGAGGAAGAATCGCGAAGTGATCTTTGGTTTTGCAGATAGAACCTCCGTCCCCCGTTTTCCATCGTCTATCCTCGAATTCGTTCCTCCGTGCCTCCGTGGTGAGCTGATCCGATGTGGAAATCCGCCCTCATCCTCCTGCCCCTCGCGATTCTGATCGCCCTCCCCTTCGCCCTGCGCCCCACGCGCGACCAGTCCACCTGGCGCCCCGGCGACCCCGAACTCGTCGTCGTCACCCCCCACAACGAGGCCATCCGCTACGAGTTCGGCCAGGCCTTCTCCCGCTGGCACCAGGAGAAGTTCGGCAAGCCCGTGAAGGTCGACTGGCGCGTGCCGGGCGGGACGACCGAGATCATGCGCTACTTGGCAAGCGAGTACGCCGCCGCCGTCCGCGCCTGGTGGACGGGACAGAAGAATGACTGGCCTTCCGACGGCGCCGAGATCCTCCTCCGCACGCCGAAGAACCCGACGGAGAAGGCCCTCTACGACGCCTTCCGCGCCACCGACGACCCCAGCGCCTTTTCGCCGCGCATCGACGTCTTCTTCGGGGGCGGCGAATTCGACCACTCCAACGCGTTCAGGCAAGGCCTCACCGTCCCTCCTTGGAAGCCCGGCGCAGAGCCCCCCGGTCTCTTCACCGAACCCCCCCAGTTAGCCGCATCGCAACGCGTTGCTGACGCCCCCGCCAACCCATCCGCGTCTCACCCGCAACCCGCTACCGACGCGCGGCGCGCTCAACAGGAACAGATGGCGCGAAAGATGATCGAGGAAGAAAAGTCGAAAGACCAAGTCCTGCTGACGTACAACCAGCAGTTCGGCGCAGTGATGGGCTCCGCTAACCCCGAACCGCTCATCCCCTCGCAGTTGTCTGGCGAAACCTGGCGCACCCCCACCCTCTTCGGCAACGTCCTCTCCACCTTCGGCATGTGCTACAACACCGACCGCCTCGACGACCTCCGCCGCACCCACAACCGCCCCGACCTCCGCGCCCCCGCGCGGTGGGACGACCTGGCCGACCCCGTCTACTTCGCCCAGATCGGCGCCTGCGACCCGTCCAAGTCCGGCAGCGTCGCCAAGGCGTTCGAGATGATCATCCACCAGAAGATGCGCGACACCGTCGTCGCCGCCGGCTTCGATGACGCCACCATCGCCCGGTACGAAAAGCTCATCGCCGACTACCAAGCCGCGCAGGGCCCCAAGTACAAGCGCGGCGACCTCCCGCCCACCGTCCCCGCCGAATACCAAGCCGCCGTCGAGCGCGGCTGGGTCGCCGGCGTCCGCCTCGTCCAACTCATCGGCGCCAACGCCCGCTACTTCACCGACTCGGCCCAGAAGGTCCCGATCGACGTCTCCGCCGGCGACGCCGCCGTCGGCATGTGCATCGACTTCTACGGCCGCTACCAGGCCCAGTCCTCCGCCCCCGCCGACGGCCGCCCCCGCATGGTCTTCGTCACCCCGGCAGGGGGCTCCAGCGTCTCCTGCGACCCCATCAGCCTCCTCCGCGGCGCCGGC
>DATHXE010000897.1:0-13339 GCA_035459845.1 Tepidisphaeraceae bacterium
AGCCCCGCTCACCCCACCTTGCCCCCGCACCCGACGCCCGTAAGATCGCCCGCCATGGGACGCTTCCTGCTCGCCTTCAAACTGCTCTTCAAAGTCCTGTTCAACGGCGACTTCGCCCGCCGGGCCGGCGCCTGGTTCGAACGCCAGAAGACGCTGCCCGGCGGTGGGGCCGAGGTCACCCTTGCGCCTGAAGGGAAGCCCGCTCCGGCCGCCAAGCCCGCCGCGCCCGCGCCGATTCGCAGCGATGCGGTGACCCTGCTCGCCGTCCTCCAGCGAGAGGCGCGCCTCGTCGATTTCCTCAAAGAGGACATCTCCGCCTACGCCGACGCCCAGGTCGGCGCCGCCGTCCGCGACGTCCACCGTGACGCCGCCGCCGCCCTAGAACGGACGCTCGGGCTCCGGCCCGTGCTCGACCAGACGGAAGGCTCGGACGTCTCGCTCCCCGCGACAATCGACGCCGCGAAGTTCCGCCTCACCGGCAACCTCGGCTCGGCGACGCCCGCCAAGGGCCGGCTCACGCACGCGGGTTGGCAGTCGACCAAGGTGGAGTTGCCCCAGTTCACCGGCACCGCGGACGCGGCGAGGATCGTCGCGCCGGCGGAGGTGGAAGTGTGACGCGGCAGTCCGATCGCTAGCTCCCCGCTCGCGCGTCATCAAAGACCTTCTCACGCTCGATGCTCGGTACATCGATCGATGGAAACACCGGTCGCACCGAGAAGGTCGTCGCCGTCCGCGCCGCCTGCACCCCGGCGCGCTGAACCCGCACCACCTCGCCCGTCCCGCGCTCCAGGTAATACAGGCTCCCGTCGTCGTTCACGGCCAGCGCTACCGGCACGCTTACGCCCGTCGCGAAGAGGCCGACGGCGCGCGTCGTCGGGTTGAACATGCGGATCCACCCGCTGGTCAGGTCGGCGAAGAAGTACAGGCCGGAGAATTTCCGGCCGAAGGTGTTGGCGTTGGCCGGCTCGTAGAACGCGGCGCCGACGATCGAGTTGCCCGTCGTGGTCGAGTCGCCGTGCTCGTACGCGAACGCCGGCGCCCGCACGCGCCGGCGCGTCGTCGGGCCCTCGGTCTGGGGCCAACCGTAGTTGCTCGCCCGCACGCCCTCGTTGATCTCCTCCCACGTGTGCTCGCCGACGTCGTTGATCAGCATCCGGCCCTTGCGCGCGATCGCGAGGCTGAACGGGTTTCGCAGCCCGATCGCCCAGATCGCCTCGTTCTTCCCGGTCGTCTGCGCCAGGAACGGATTGTCATTCGGAGTCGTCCCGTCCGGATTGATCCGCAGGACTTTCCCGAGCAGGTTGCCGAACGACTGCGCGTTGTTCCCGTTGTTGTTCTCGCCCACGCCGATATACAGCTTACCGTCCGGCCCGAACGCGAGCGCCCCGCCGTTGTGATTCCCGGCCGAGGTCAGGTCGTCGAGTTCGAGAAGGATTTGCTCGGACCGCTTGGAGGCGATATCGGCACTGGCGGTGAAGCGGGACACGCGGTTGTGCGCGGCCACACCGGTGGACCCCGGCACTGTGTAGTAGACGTACACGAACCCGTTGGTGGAGAAGTTCGGATCGAACGCGACGCCCAGCAATCCCCGCTCGGATCGTGAGTCGACCCGGAGCTTCACGAACAGCGTCCCCAGCACCGCCCCGTTCTTGACGACCTTGAGCGCCCCCGACTGCTCCGCCACGAACAGCCGCCCGTCGGGCGCGAACGCCATCGCGGTCGGGCCGTCCAATCCGTCCGCCACCGTCGACTCGACGAATCCGGCGGGGACGCTGGCGAGCAGGCGGCGCGGTTCGAGCGGTTCGATCGGGGTCATGACAGAGCATATGCCCCGACTTACGCGAGGGAATTCAATACCTGCACGCCCTCGGCCAGTTTCTCGTCGGTCGTCGCGTAGCTAATCCGGAAGTGCGAGTCGCGTTCGCTGAACACGTTCCCAGGGATGACCAGCACGTTCTTCGCGATCGCCCGCTCGACGAACGCCGAAGCCGAGTCGCCGGGGGCTTTCGGGAAGATGTAGAACGCGCCCTCGGGCTTCTGGACTTCGAATTTGCCGCGCAGGCCTTCGAAGACGATGTCGCGTTTGCGGCGGTAGGCGTCGACCGCCGCCGTCATGTCCACGTCGACCGCCACGACCGCCGCGTATTGCAGCGGCGTGGGCGCGCAGACGAACGTGTACTGCTGGAGCTTGGTCATCTGCCCGATGACCGCTTCGGGCCCGGCCGCGTAGCCGAGGCGCCAGCCGGTCATCGCGTGGGACTTGGAGAAGCCGCGGAGGATGACCGTGTTCTCGTACGCCCGCGCCGCCGAGGGAAGCCCCGCCGACTTCGCGTACAGGAACGGCTCGTAGATCTCGTCCGAGAGGATGAGCAGTCCGTGCTTGCGCGCGATGCCGACGGCCGCGTCAACTTCCGCCTGGGTCATGACGATCCCGGTCGGGTTGCTGGGCGAGTTCAGGATGAGCAGCTTCGTCCGCGGCGTGATCGCCCGCTCGACGCGCTCGGGGTGGAAGCGGAAATCGGGGTACGAATCGACCGGCACGCCCTTGCCGCCGGCCATCGTCATGAGGTGCTTGTACATGACGAAGTACGGGTCGAGGAAGATGGCCTCGTCGCCGGGGTTGATGGTCGCCATGATGGCGAGGAGGAGGCCGCCGGAGACGCCGGACGTGACGAGCACGTCGCCGACGTCGCGGCCGATCTCTTTGGACAGGTCGGCGCGGAGGCGTTCGCGGAGCGGGGCGATCCCCTGGGTCTGCGTGTAGCGGTTCTGCCCGGCGCGGATCGACGCGATCGCGGCCTCTTTGACCGGCTCGGGGACGTCGAAGTCGGGGAGGCCGATCGACAGGTTGATCGGGTCCTTCATCTTCGCCGCCAGGTCGAACACCTTGCGGATGCCGGAGGCGTCCACACCGAGGGCACGAGTCGACACGAAATCGGCAGGGTTCCGCATGGAGATAGTTTACTGCAGGGAGGGGGATGAAACGTGAAGCGTGAAACGTGAAGCGTGAAACGTGAAGCGTCGCCAGTTCACCCAACGAAACGAGGCACGCAGGATGTACTGCGTGCCTCCGGGATTCGTTTGCGATGGTGAGTTGCGTTACTTCTTCTTGGCGGCGGGGGCGGCCGCCTTGGCGGCCGGTGCCGCGCCCTTGGCGCCTGCTGCGGGGGCTGCGCCCTTGGCTGCGGGGGCCGCGCCCTTGGCCGCGGGAGCGCCCTTGGCGCCCGCTGCCGGGGCCGCGCCTGCGGCCGGAGTCGCGCCTTCGGCCGCTTCGGTCTTCTCGGCCTTGGCGATGGCCATCTTGCGGTTGGCGACCTTGGGGAGGCCGAGGACCGGCTTGTTCTCGTTCCACTTTTCGGCCTCGGCGAGGCGGATGAGCCGCTCGCCGCGGGTCAGGACGTTGCGGTGGCGGATGAGCGAGTTGGCGGCCTTCAGGCTTCGGTCGAGCGACATTGCGTTACCTCAGGAGATCGATCTTCAAGTCGTCAAATGCAGACCCCCCCGCACCGCGGAGAGGGTCGGAGACTATACCGTCCGCGCCACCCGCACACAAGAAGCCCCGACTCCGGATTCGAGGACAGCTCGGCAGTCGCGATTGCAAGAATCCGAAAGCGCCGCTACGGTCGTGTTTTCGTCCACTCAACCCGAGGAACCGATGCGAAGACTTTTGGGCCTACTCGCGCTTTTGATGCTGCTCCCGGCGGGCTGCAACCGACCCACGAACATCGCGTACACGCTGGAGCGCAAGCAGCAATGCGCGGCCGTGACCATCGGGGCAGTCAGCGTGTTGTTCGAGGCGGTCCCCAGTTCCGGGCCTGATGCACAAGTCGCCAGCGGGATGATGATGGCGGGCGGACAGGGCGCCAGCACAGGTCAGATCGGGGCGAACGAGATCATGGTGAAGTACCGGTACGCCAACGGGGTGCTCGCCATCACGGTCGGCCCGCACTCGTTCGACGTGATCGAGCGCGGGACGGTGCTGCGCTTCGCCGACCGCACGGTCCGGGCGGACGCGGGCGAGCGCGTGTACGTCCTGCCGGACGGCACGACCAAGCTGAACGGGCCCTAGGTGGTGCACGCCTGTCCCGGCTTCCGCTGCCGCGCGCGACGCGTTACCATGCATTCACCGACCCGCCGCGCCCGCTTAACACGCCGGGCCACCCTCTCCCACCATGCGCCATTACGACGTCGTCATCATCGGGACCGGCCCTGCCGGGCAGAAGGCCGCCATCCAGGCTGCCAAACTTGGCAAGCACGCCGCCATCATTGAGAAGCACTCGGCCGTCGGGGGGGCCGCGATCAACACCGGCACCATCCCGTCGAAGGCCCTGCGCGAGGCCGTGCTGCACCTGACCGGCGCGTCGAAGCGCGGGCTGTTCGGCGAGGGCTACCGGGTCAAGCGCGACATTACCGTGGCCGACCTGATCTTCGTCAGCCAGCAGGTCATCCACCACGAGCTGCAGGTGGTGCGCTCGCACTTCGACCGCAACGGCATCGACCTGATCTGGGGCGAGGCCAAGTTCGAGGACCCCAAGTGCGTGCTCGTGACCCGCCCGGGCGAGAAGGAGCACGTCACGGCCGACAAGTTCATCGTGGCGTGCGGCACCCGCCCGGCGCTGCCGACCAGCGTCCCGTTTAACTCCAAGTCCGTGTTCTCGTCCGACTCGCTGCTGAAGATGGACAAGCTCCCGCGGTCCATGATCGTGGTGGGCGGGGGCGTGATCGGGTGCGAGTACGCGTGCATGATGGCGACGCTTGGCGTGAAGGTGACGCTGGTCGAGGGGCGGCACGAGGTGTTGGGGTTCCTCGACCGCGAGATCATCGAGGCGTTCCAGTATCACATGCGGCAGATGGGGATGACCCTGCGCATGAACGAGAAGGTGGCGAAGATCGAGTTGATCAAGCAGCCGCCGCCCGCGGTGGTAGCGGCGGACGCGCCGCCCGGCCCGGCGGCGTCGATCCCCGGGGGGGAGGCCGAGGGCGTGCCGCCCAAGGGCACGGCGGAGGCGGTCGCGCTCAACGGCAACGTGTGGAACGCCCCGCTCGTGCAGGCCACGCTCGAATCGGGCAAGACGCTCAAGGCGCAGACGCTGCTGTTCGCCGTCGGTCGGCAGGGGAACACCGACCCGCTCAACCTCGCGGCCGCGGGGCTGGCGGCCGACGACCGCGGGCGCATCCCGGTCGACGAGCATTACCGCACCGCCGTCCCGCACATCTACGCGGTCGGCGACGTCGTGGGTTTCCCCGCGCTCGCGAGCACGTCGATGGAGCAGGGCCGCCTGGCCGTCTGCCACGCGTACGGCGAGCCGACCAAGTCGATCCCCGAGCTCTTCCCGTACGGCATCTACGCCGTGCCCGAGATCTCGATGGTCGGGAAGACCGAGCAGCAGCTGACCGAGGCGGGCATTCCTTACGAGGCTGGCATCGCCCAGTACAAGGAGCTCGCCCGCGGGCAGCTATTGGGCGACGACACGGGCATGCTCAAGCTTTTGATCCACCAGGAGACGCTGCAGATTTTGGGCGTGCACGCGATCGGCACGGGCTCGACGGAGCTGATCCACATCGGGCAGGCGGTGATGGCGTTCGGCGGGACGGTCGAGTTCTTCATCAACAACGTGTTCAACTTCCCAACGCTGGCGGAGGCGTACAAGGTGGCGGCGCTGAACGGGTTGAACAAGCTGCGGCACATCTGAGGAGGAAGAGGCACGAAGGCACGAAGGCAGGGAGGGGACCGTGAAACAAGACCGGGGGCCGCGGCGTGGTCGCTGCGGCCCCCGGTCGGGATATTTCTACTGATTTGGGCGTGCGAGACAGCCCGCGGGATCAGTACCCGCCGCGTCCGCCCGAGCGCCCGCCGCCCGAGCCGCCGCGGCTGCCGCCGCCGCCGTAGCCACCCCCGCCGCCGCCACCACCGTAGCCGCCGCCACCACCGCCCGAGCGGTTTTCCTTGGGCTTGGCCTCGTTGACGGTGAGCTGGCGGCCGCCGGAGTCCTGGCCGTTGAGGGCGGCGATGGCGGCCTGGGCCTCGGAGTCCGAGCCCATCTGGACGAACCCGAAGCCCTTGCTCCGGCCGGTGTCGCGGTCCTGGATGACTTCGGCGCTCTGGACCTGGCCGTGAGCGGAGAACATCTGCTCGAGGTCCGAGCTGGTGGCGTCGTAGCTGAGGTTACCGACGTAGATCTTGCTGCCCATGGTGGGAGCTCCTTGCTTCTGCCCGCGCGCCGGAGATCGGCGTGCGAGCGGGGGGGGGCGTGACCCGTTTTTTACTTTCCGGGTCGGGTGCGAAAGGGGCTTAAAATCGGGCCCAGGGAAGGTAGGAGGAGGAGGCGGGCAGCTAGACGTGCGGGCGAACCCAGGCGTGAGGCGACTCGTTTCGACGGACTTACCTGTAACCCTTGTACCCGATTCGGGGATCGGCGCACGAATAAATCTTCGACGATCGCAGATTGATATGGCGGCAGGTGGGCAGTGCACCAGCGGTGCGCAGACCGATTCGCTGGCTGCTGCGTGAGGACTGGGTGAACCTGGCGCTTCTGACTGCGTACCCGACCCACCGCTTACGGCGTCGATTCTTCGACCGAACGGTCTTCCCGTCACCGGTTGTCCGCGTTAGCTTAGTCCGCATCGTTCACACGCTTCGGGAAGCACAATCCAGGTAATGGGAGGTCTGGTCATGGTCGGACGATCGATCGCCGCGATTGCAGGTCTGGTCTGGGTCGCGTTCGCGCGCGGGGCCACCGCCGCCGAGCTCCCGCCCCCGCAGGTCATTACCGGGGCGGGCGACATCGTCTATTCCGTCGCCGTGTTTGATGGCGGTAAGCGCGTCGTCGTGCCCGGCAAGGGTGGGCGGATCGCCGTCTACGACACCGCGACCGGCAAGGAGGTCGACACGCTCGACGGCCACATCGACCGGATCAACCGCATCGTCGTCTCCCACGACGGTACCCGCCTGGCGTCCGCCAGCTACGACGACACGTGTCGCCTGTGGGACCTGAAGACGCTCAAGCTCGTCAAGTCGTTCAAGCTCCCGACCAACTGCTTCACGGTCAGCTTCTCGGCCGACGACAAGGCGCTGCTCGTGTCGGGGAACCAGAACTTCACGCGCCTGATCGAGATCGAGTCCGGGGCCGGGCTTCGGGACAACTGGAGCGCGGGGTTCACCAGCGAGTTCGCGCCCGAGGGCCGCGCGTTCGTCGCGGTCAAGGACACCGTCCGCATGTGGAACGCCGTGCGCGACCAGCGGTGGTCCGCCCCCAAGCCGAAGGGGAATTTGCACCGCATGGCCTTCACGCCCGACGGCCGCCACCTGCTGATCCCGTGCGACGACCACGGCGTGATCGTGCTCGACACCAAGGACGGCCGGGAGGTCCGGCGGTTCACCGTGCACGGCGAGGGCGCGTACGGGCTGACCGTCAGCCCCGACGGCAGTTGGGCCCTGGTCGGCACGAACGCGGGGCGCGTGTATCAGATCGAGTTCGCGACCGGACGGGAGCTCCGCAAGTTCGAGGGCCACACGCGCGGCGTGACGTCGATCGTCCTCTGGCCCGACGCGAACATGTTCGCGACCGGGAGCGTGGACGGGACCGTGCGCACGTGGCGGCTCGACGCGACCAATGTGGTCAAGCCGGCGCCGGCCGTGGTGACCGCGATCCCGATCGGCCCGGGCAACCAAGCCTCGACCACCGCGCCGCCGACGCTGCCGGGCATGGACGTCCCCAGGACCGGCACGGGCACCGCCAAGCCGCCAACTGCCACGCCCGTCAAGCCCTCGGCCCCCTCGGCCACGGCGAACGAGAACACCCGGCCCGCCACGCCCACCGTGTCGAGCGCCGTCCCGCCGCCGCCGGACGGGCCGATCCCGCCGACGGCGAAGCCCGGCCCGATCGAGCGGCCCGAGTTCCGCGACAAGCCCAAGCCCGTTCAGAAGCACCTGACGTCGGTCACGTCGATGATGGTGCGCGTGGCCGCCGACGGCACGGCGACCGGGATCACGTCCGACGTGATCGCGACTGTGCCGGCGGAATCGAGGCGCGAGCGCGACGGCGGGGCGCGGTTCGCCGCCCGCCGCGTGGGGGAGCACATGGAAGTGTCGATGGAGGAGGCCGTCCGCGCGGTCAAGATCCGGTACCCCCGATGGGGCGGCGAGGTCGCGCTGAGCTTCGGCGAGAAGTACACGGAGCACGACGGCGGGTCGGCGGGGGCGGCGTTCGCGGTGTTGCTGCTGTCGACGCTCGAGGGGATCGACCTGGATCCGAAGTGTGCGATCACCGGGGACGTTACGGTCGACTGGAAGGTGCGGAAGGTCGGCGCGGTGGCCGCCAAGGTGCGCGGGGCGACGGTGGACGGATGCCTGTACGCGGCGATCCCGGCCGAGAATGAAAGCGCGCTGGCGGACATGACGTTGCTCAACGGCGACGCGGCGCTGTGGGACATCCAGACGGTCGGGGTGGCGACGGTGCAGGACGCGGTCGACCTGGTGCGCGTCGACCGCCCCCAGGCGCTGGCGGAGGCGCTTCGCCTGTTCGCCGGTCTTCAACCCCAGTTCTCCAAGTCCGGCCGGGCCGCGCTGCGCGACGCCAACACGCTCGCCACGCTCCGCCGGATTGTGGCCCTGGCCCCCAACCACTTCTCGGCCAAGCTGTTGGTGTCGATCGCCGAGAACCGGCCCCCGCAGGCATTGACGGCCGGCGCGTCGCTGTACGAAATATCGGTCATCAGTTACCCGTACCAGCGGATCCTGAAGGGCCACGAGCGCGCGACGCGGCAGTCGATCCCCGTGACCGTGACCAACAATGCGCGGCGGCGAATCCAGAAACTTCGGCCGATCGTCCACAAGGACCTGCAGGTCATCCTGAACGACCTGTCGGCCTTGGTCGAGAAGGTGGAGGCCGCGGCGACCGGCAAGGCGAAGGAGGAAGAGGTCGCCGAGCGGCGGGAGGTGCTCTTCCAGCACCTCGCCGGCATCTCCGCCGACAAGCCGGAAGTGCTGGAGAAGCTGGTGCGCGAGGGGTACTGACGGCGACGAGCGCCGCGCTACGCGCCGCGCCCGGTCCGCGATAACCTCCCCCGCATGTCTCTGAATTCCGAACTCGCCGGCCTGTTCGAGCGGATGGCCCAGATCATGGAGATCAAGGGTGCCAACCCGTTCAAGTCGATCGCGTTTCACAAGGTGGCGCGGGTGCTGCGGGACCTGACGGTCGACGTCAAGCAGTGCTGCGCGGACGGGACGATCAAGGAGATCCAGGGGATCGGCGAGGGAAGTAGGAAGGTCATCCTGGAGTACGTGCGGGACGGGCGTTCGGCGGACTACGAGGAGTTGGCGGCGTCAGTGCCGGCGGGGCTGATCCCGATGCTGCAGATCCCGTCGCTCGGGCCCAAGACGATCGCGCTGCTCTGGAAGGAGCGGGCGGTCACGTCGATCGACGAACTGAAGAAGGCGATCGAGGAGGGGCGGCTGGCGGGGCTCAAGGGGGTGGGGGAGAAGAAGATCCAGGCGATCAAGGACGGGATCGATCTGCTGGCGCGGTCGGCGGGGCGGATGGGGATCGCGGAGGCGCTGCCGGTCGCGCAGTCGCTGCTGGCGCAGGTGCGGAAGATCAAGGGCGTGAAGCGTGCGGAGGCGGCGGGGTCGCTGCGGCGGTTTCGGGAGACGGTGGGGGATGTGGACCTCGTCTGCGCCGTCACGGACCAATCCGAAGGCGAGTTCATCACGGGCGAATTCGTGAAGCTGCCCGAGGTGAGCAAGGTGCTCGGGCAGGGGGGGACGAAGGCGAGCATCCTGACGGCGGGCGGGTTGCAGGTGGATCTGCGGATCGTGCCGGTGGAGCATTACGGGGCGACGCTGCTGTACTTTACGGGGTCGAAGGAGCACAACGTGCGGCTGCGCGGGCGGGCGATCGACATGGGGCTGACGCTGAACGAGTGGGGGCTGTACAAGATCACGATCGCGGAGCCGGACCGGGAGAAGGTCAAGAGTGGCGGGCGGGTGGAGAAGCAGACGGGGAGTGCTCCGACGGCGAAGCCGGTGGCGGCGAAGACGGAGGAGGCCGTTTACGAGGCGCTCGATCTGCAGTTCGTGCCGCCGGAGTTGCGGGAGGATCGGGGGGAGATCGAGGCGGCGGAGAAGCGGGCGATTCCGGAGCTGATCACGGTCGCGCACATCCGGGGTGATTTGCACACGCACACGACGGCGTCGGACGGGGTGAACACGATCGAGGAGATGGCGGAGGCGGCGAAGGAGCGGGGGTACGCGTTTCTGGCGATCACGGATCACTCGAAGAGCCAGGTGATCGCGAACGGGCTCAATGAGGAGCGGCTGCTGGCGCACGTGAAGGCGATCCACAAGGCGGGGGAGCGGATCAAGGGGATCAAGCTGCTGGCGGGGTGCGAGGTGGATATTCTCGCGGACGGGCGACTGGATTTCGACGAGTCGATTTTGAATGAGCTGGACATCGTGGTGGCGTCGCCGCACGTGTCGCTGTCGCAGGACGAGAAGAAGGCGACGGACCGGATCGTGCGGGCGATCGAGACGCGGTACGTGAACATCATCGGGCACCCGACCGGGCGGGTGATCGGGCGGCGGGATGGGTTGCCGCTGGACTTCGGACGCGTGTATGCGGCGGCGGCGAAGGCGGGGGTGGCGCTGGAGATCAACGCGGGGTGGCCGCGGTTGGATCTGAGTGACGTCAATGCGCGCGGGGCGCTGCGGGCGGGGTGCAAGCTGGCGATCGACACGGACGCGCACGCGACGGACGGGTTCGAGGAGATCGGCTGGGGGATCGGCGTGGCGCGGCGGGCGTGGGCGACGCCGGGGGATGTGATCAATTGTTTGGCGTTCGAGGAATTGAAGGGGTTTGTGGCCAAGAAGCGGTAACCCCTGCCTCTTGGTGCCGTGTTATTGCCCGACCTTCTTCGCGGCCTCCGCCCGCGCCTTCTCCATTACTTCCGCGATCTTCACCGGCGCGCCGCCCTTTGCCTTGGACTCGTCCGCCGCCGACATGAAGGCGAAGAGTTCGATCGTTTCTTCGGGGTTGATGGGAGACTTGCCGGTCTTGAAGAACTTGGCAATCTGCTCGACCAGGGGCTTGTAGCCCTCGAAGCCGGTGACGGTGCCGACGCCCTTGGCGCCGTGGGCGACGACGCCGTAGTCGCCCTTGGCGGCGCGGGTGCCGCGGAAGATGCCGACGCGGCCGCCGGCCCAGACGCCGGTGGCGACGTCTTCGCCGGGGGTGCTGGTGCGCTGGACGGACTCGCAGCCGGGGCCCATGAGGGTGTAGAGGCCCTCGACGCCGTGCACGCCGTACCAGAAGAGGTCGGGGTGGTGTTCTTCGAGCGAGCACGGGCTCCAGGAGGTTGCGCCGATGACGTCGCCGATCTTTAGGTCGGTCTTGAGGGCCTGGATCTTGGGACCGAAGCGGATCGACGAGCAACTGAACCAGGGCGTATTGTGCTTCCTGGCGAGCTCGTGGATCGCAATCGCGTCGGCGAGCGAGCCGGCGAGCGGCTTGTCGATGAAGAGGGGCTTCTTGGCTTCGAGGACGGGGCGGGCCTGTTCGAGGTGGGGGCGGCCGTCGACGGATTCGAGGAGGACGGCGTCGACGCGCTTGAGGAGCTCGGGGATGGAGTCGACCATCTCTACGCCGGACTTTTTCAGCTCCTCGACGAACTTGGGGATGCGGTCGGTGGAGGATTTCGGGATGTCGGGGGAGCCGCCGGCGAACGCGGCGACGACCTTGAAGCCGGCGAGGTCGCCTTCGGCTTTGGGGTCGTTGAAGAGTTTCGTGAAGGCGGGGACGTGGGAGGTGTCGCAGCCGATGATGCCGATGCGGATCGGCTCGGCGGCTTGGGTTTGGAACTGCAGATGCGCGCAGATGAACGCGGATAGGAGGAGGAGGAAGCGCGGGAGGTGGGTCATGTGGGGTGATACCGGTGGGAGGCGCAGGGCGTTGGCGGATCGTCGCGACCGATCACGACTGATCGCGGACAATTGACAATGAACCATGGACAATTGACAACCGAGTCATGGTCACGCTCGACAGCATTCGCGCGGCGCGGGAGCGGATTCGGGGGGCGATTTATCACAGCCCGTGTCCGCGGTCGTATTCGTTGTCGCGGCTGTGCGGGGCGGAGATTTACTGCAAGCTGGATGGGCTCCAGGTGACGGGGTCCTTCAAGGAGCGGGGGGCGCGGAACAAATTGGTCCTGCTGAAGGAGAAGGGAGTCAAGGGCGTGGTGGCGGCGAGCGCGGGGAATCATGCGCAGGCGCTGGCGTACCACGGGCGCGAGTTGGGGGTGGCAGTGACGGTCGTGATGCCGCGGTGGGCGCCGCTGGTGAAGGTGAGCAATTGCCGGGGGTTCGGGGCCGAGGTCATCCTGCACGGGGAGGCGTACGACGCGGCGAAGCGGCACGCGATGGAGTTGGAGACCGAGCGCGGGCTGGTCTACGTGCCGGGGTTTGACGATGCGGACATCATCGACGGCCAGGGGTCTGTCGGGCTGGAGATCCTCGAGGATGTGCCGGACGTGGAGGCGATCGTGGTGCCGGTCGGCGGGGGCGGGCTGATCGCGGGCGTGGCGACGGCGGTGAAGGCGCTGCGGCCGGAGGTGCGGATCATCGGCGTGGAGCCCATGAACGCGCCGACGCTGCACGAGTCACTGAAGGCGGGGAAGGTCACGCGGATCGAGACCAAGCCGACGCTGGCGGACGGGTTGGCGATCGCGGAGATCGGCCAACTCTGTTTCGACCTGATCCGGCCGCGGCTGGACGATTTGCTGCTGGTCGACGAGCCGACGATCGCGCGGAGCGTGCTGAAACTGCTCGAGCTGGAGAAGACCATGGTCGAGGGGGCGGGGGCGGTGCCGCTGGCGGCGGCGATGACGCCGAGTTGTGGGCTGGCGGGGAAGAAGGTCGTCCTGCTGTTGTGCGGGGGGAACATCGACGTGACGGTGCTGGCGCGGATCATCGAGCGCGGGCTGGCGGCGGACGGGCGGCTGTGCCGGTTTACGGTGTGCGTGGGGGACCGGCCGGGGAGCTTGGCGCGGTTCGCGGGTGTGCTGGCGGGCGCGGGGGCGAGCATTTTGGACATCGCGCACGACCGGCAGTTCGGGCCGGCGGACCCGGCGCTGGTGTCGATCTCGGCGACGTGCGAGGTGCGGGACGCGGGGCACGCGCGGGAGGTGGAGGGGGCGTTGAGGGCGGAAGGTTTGGTGTAAGCGGGAAGTTTCGAACATCGAACATCGAACATCGAACATCGAACATCGAACATCGAACATCGAACATCGAACATCGAACATCGAACATCGAACATCGAACATCGAACATCGAACATCGAACATCGAA